>NZ_JBHYXZ010000030.1:0-14091 GCF_042752395.1 Actinosynnema sp. NPDC059335
AACGACGCCACCAGCTCCTCGGCCGCGCCCGGCTCGAAGAGGCCCGGGTCGGCCGCCAGGCCCAGGCGCAGGGTGTCGGCGGTGCGCGTGGCGGCCAGCGAGAGGTCGAACCGGCTGCGGCCGCCGCCGATCGGCACCTCGCCGATGGCCAGGCCGTCCGGCGCGCCGTCGGCGTCCTGCCCGAGCGCGGTGAAGGAGAACATGGTGCCGAACAAGGGGTTCGCGGCCTCGGCGCGGTCCGGCGCGACCGCGCGGACCACGTGCTCGAACGGCGCTTCCTGGTGCGCGAACGCCTCCAGCACCACGGTCCGGACGCGGTCGAGGTAGGTCGGGAAGTCCTCGTCCGGGTCGACCGTCACGCGCACGGCGAGCGTGTTGACGAAGAACCCGACCACCGGCGCGAGGTCCGGGTGCGACCGACCGGACACCGGGACGCCCACGACGACGTCGCGCTCACCCGAGTGCCGGGCCACCAGCAGGCAGTACACCGCCAGGTAGACCATGAAGTCGGTCGCGCCGGTCTCCGCCCGGAGCCGGTCCAGCTCGGCCAGGTCCGCCACGGGGACGGTGCCGGTGGACTCGTCGGCGTCCGCCGTCGCGTGCTCCTGCCGCACGCCGCGTGACCGCGGCCAGGAGGACGCCGTGCCGTCGAGCGTGCGACGCCAGTACGCGAGGTCGTCGTCCGCCCGCCGCCGCACCAGCTCGCGGTGCCAGACCGCGTAGTCCGCGTACCGGACGTCCAGCGGCGGCAGCGCGGCGGCCTCCGGGTCGCCGCCCGCCCGGTACAACGCCCACAGCTCGCGGTCCACGATCTCCGCCGACCACTCGTCGGTCGCGATGTGGTGGGCGACGAACAGGACCACGTGGTGGTCGGGCGCGGTGCGCCAGACGTGCGCCCGCAGCACCGGCCCGGCGCCCAGGTCGAACGGGCGGCGGGCCGCCTCGGTGACGAGGGCCGGCAGGTCGGCCTCGCGCACGTCCCGCGGCGTGAGGTCCAGGTCGAGGGTCGGGGAGATCCGCTGCACCACGCGGGCCTCGGCGTCGAGGTGCAGCGTCGTGCGGAACGGCTCGTGCCGCTCGACCAGGGCGTCGGCCGCCCGCGCCAGCACGGCCAGGTCGAGGTTGCCGCGGACGTCGTAGCCCCACGGGACGTTGTAGGTGGGGTCGTCGGGGGCGAGCTGCCACAGGAAGAACTGCCGCTCCTGGGCGTGCGACGCGGGCAGGTCGCCTCCGGTGCGGTCGAGCCGGGGAATCCGGTCCACGGACGCGCTCCGGTCGACCAATTCGGCCTGGGCGGCGACGGTCGGGCGGGCGAACACCTCGTGCAACGGCAGGTCGATGCCCAACTCCGCGCCGACCCGCATCGCCAACCGCACGGCCAACAGGGAGTGCCCGCCGAGGGTGAAGAAGTCGTCGTGCACACCGACCTCGGCGACGCCCAGCAACGCCCGCCACACCTCGGCGACCCGCCGCTCGGTCTCCGTCCTCGGCCGGACCGGCTCCCGGCCGGGCAGGTGCGCCACGACCTCGTCCGGCACGGTCAGCGCGGCGCGGTCGAGCTTGCCGCCCACCGTCATCGGCAGCGCGTCCAGCCGCACGACCACGCCCGGGACCGCCGCCGCGGGCAGCCGACCCGCGAGGTGGTCGCGGATCGCCGACCGGTCGAGCACCGCGCCGGGAGCCGTCACCAGGTGGGCGACCAGCCGCAACCGGCCGTCGCCGCCGAGGGCTTGCGCGGTGACCGCCGCCGCCTCGACCGCCGGGTGGGCGCGCAACACGGCCTCGACCTCTTCCGGTTCGACGCGCTGGCCCTGGATCTTGACCTGGTGGTCGTTGCGCCCCAGGAACTCGATCTGCCCGTCCGCCGTGTACCGGCCCAAGTCGCCCGTGCGGTACAACCGACCGCCCGGCTCACCCCACGGATCGGGCACGAACACCGCCGCCGTCGCCCCCGGTCGGCCGACGTAACCCCGACCCACGCCCGGACCGCCGATCACGATCTCGCCCACCGAGCCCGGCGCGACCAACGACAGGGCCTCGTCCACCAGGTACACCCGCGCGTTGCCGTACGGCCGCCCGAGCACCGGCGTGCCGTGGTCGTGGACGGCCGCGAACGCCACGTCCACGGTCGCCTCGGCCGGTCCGTACGTGTTGTGCGCGACCACGTCCGGGTGGGCGCGCAACGCCTGCCACAGGTCCGGCGGGCACGCCTCGCCGCCGATCACGACCAGCTTCGGCGGGTGCGGCGCGTCCAGCAGACCCGCCTCCACCATCAACTGCACCTGCGAGGTCGTGGCGTCCACCACGTCCACCGCCCGCGCCGGGTCGTGCGCCCGCTCGACCAGCGAGCGCGGGTCGCGGCGCTCGGCGGCGGGCAGGACCAGCAGCCGGTGGCCGTCCAGCAGCGCCAGGACCTGCGCCAGGAAGAAGTCGGAGATGAACGCCGACGTCGCGGTGAGCACCCGGGAGTGCGGCGCCACCCCGGCCTGCCGCACCCGCGGCACGAGCAGGTGCTCGGCGTAGTTCGCGAGGCCGCCGTGGTGGACCACCACGCCCTTGGGCCGCCCGGTCGACCCGGACGTGAACATCACGTACGCCAGGTCTTCCGCGCCCACTCGCGGTAGGACCGCCTCGGGTGCGTCACCGTCCGGGGACACGGTCGGCCACGAGCCCGGCACGGGCTCCCGCGACACGACCACGGACGGCTTGGCGTCGTCCAGCATCATCGTCAAACGGGCCGCGGGCAGGTCGGGGTCCAGCGGCAGGAACGCGGCACCGGCCTTCCACACCGCCCATACCGCGACCACGGCGTCCACATCGGGCCGCAGGTGCAGGCCGACCACGTCGCCACGCCGCACACCGGAGACCACCAGGTGACGCGCCAACGACTCGCTGCGCGCGTCCAACTCGGCGAACGTCAACTCCTCGGCACCCGACTCCACCGCCACCAGACCCGACCACCGACCGACCCGCTCCCGCAACAGCTCGTGCACCGGCGTTGGGCTCGCGGGCAGCGAGGCGTCGCCGGTCCACTCCGCGATGCGCCGCTCCTCCCGGTCGCTCGCGCGGAGCAGGTCCGACACACCGGTGCGCGGCGCGGTGTTCAGCGCGTGCAGCAGGTCGGTGAACGAGGTGAGCAGCTCCTCGGCCGCGCCCGGCGTGAACAGCCCGGTGTCGAGCCCCAGGGTCAGGTGCAGGCCGTTGGCGGTCCGGGTGGTGCCCAGGGACAGGTCGAACTGGTTGGCGCCGCCGCTCATCGGCAGGTCGCGGACCGTCAGGCCGTCCGGCGTGCCGCCGGCGTCGTGGCCGCCCGCCGTGAACGAGAACATGGTGCGGAACAACGGGTTCGCGGTCTCGGCGCGGTCCGGTGCGACCGCGCGCACGACGTGCTCGAACGGCGCTTCCTGGTGCTCGAACGCCTCCAGCACCACGGTCCGGACGCGACCGAGGTAGGTCGCGAAGTCCTCGTCGAGGCGCACGGCCACGCGCACCGCGAGCGTGTTCACGAAGAACCCGACCACCGGCGCGAGGTCCGGGTGCGACCGACCGGACACCGGGACGCCGACCACGACGTCCCGCTCACCCGAGTGCCGGGCCAGCAGGAGGCAGTACACCGCCAGGTAGAGCATGAAGTCGGTCGCGCCGGTCTCGGCCCGGAGCCGGTCCAGGCCGGCCAGGTCCGCCGGGAGGACGGTCCGCGAGCACTCCTCGGCCGGGGCGCTCTCCACGCGGGCGCCGGGCGAGCGCGGCCAAGACGACGCAGCGCCGTCGAGCGTGCGACGCCAGTAGGCCAGGTCGTCCGCGCCGTGCCGCTCCACCAGATCCCGGTGCCACACCGCGTAGTCCGCGTACCGCACGTCCAGCGGTCGCAGGGCCGCCGACCGGGCGTCGCCGCCCGCGCGGTACAACGCCCACAGCTCGTCGCCGAGGACGTCGATCGACCACTCGTCCACCGCGACGTGGTGGACGACGAACAGGAGCACGTGCCGGTCCGGCGCGGTCCGCCAGACGTGCGCCCGCAGCACCGGCCCGGTGGTGAGGTCGAACGGCCGGTGGGCGGCTTCGGCGACGAGGTCGGGCACGTCGGCCGCGGCGGCGTCCCGCACCGTGACCGGGCTGTCCCAGGTGGCGGCGACGCGCTGGCGGACCCGGCCCGTCGCGTCGAGGTGCAGGGTGGTGCGGAACGGCTCGTGCCGCTCGACCAGGGCGTTCACCGAGGCGGTCAGCGCGGTCAGGTCGAGGTCGCCCTCGATCTCGTAACCCCACGGCACGGTGTAGGTCGATCCCCGCGGGTCGAGCTGCCACAGGACCCACTGCCGCTCCTGGGCGTGCGACGCGGGCAGGTCGCCTCCGGTGCGGTCGAGCCGCGGAATCCGGCCCACCGACGCGCTCCGGTCGACCAGCTCCGCCTGGGCGGCGACGGTCGGCCGGGCGAACACCTCGTGCAACGGCAGGTCGATGCCCAACTCCGCGCCCACCCGCATCGCCAACCGCACGGCCAGCAGCGAGTGCCCGCCGAGGGTGAAGAAGTCGTCGTGCACACCGACCTCGGCGACGCCCAGCAACGCCCGCCACACCTCGGCGACCCGCCGCTCGGTCTCCGTCCTCGGCAGCACCACGTCACGACGCGCCGGCTGCGCCTCGACGTCGTCCGGCACGGTCAACGCCCGCCGGTCGAGCTTGCCGCCCACCGTCATCGGCAGCGCGTCCACCACCACGAACACCGCGGGCACCGCCGCGGCCGGCAGTCGGCCCGCGAGGTGGTCGCGCAGCTCGGCGCGGTCGACGGGCACGCCCGCCGGGACGACGTGCGCGACCAGCCGGGGGCGGCCGTCGGCCGCGGGTCGGGCGGTCACCGCGGCGGCCTTGATCGCGGGGTGCGTGCGCAGCACCGCCTCGACCTCTTCCGGCTCGACGCGCTGGCCCTGGATCTTGACCTGGTGGTCGTTGCGACCCAGGAACTCGACGTGCCCGTCCACCGTGTACCGGCCCAGGTCGCCCGTCCGGTAGAGCCGGCCGCCCGGCTCACCCCACGGGTCGGGCACGAACACCGCCGCCGTCGCCGACGGGCGATTCACGTAACCCCGACCCACGCCCGGACCGCCGATCACGATCTCCCCGACCGTGCCGGGAGGCACCAGCCGGAGGTCCGCGTCGACCAGGTACATCCGCACGTTCCCGTACGGGCGCCCGATCACCGGCGCGGGGTGCGCGGACATGTCCGCGCAGGCCATCTCGACCGAGACCTCGGCCGGGCCGTAGATGTTGTGCGCCACCACGTCCGGGTGGGCGCGCAACGCCTGCCACAGGTCCGGCGGGCACGCCTCGCCGGCGGCGGAGATCAACCGCGGCGGGTGCGGCGCGTCCAGCAGGCCGGCCTCGACCATGAGCTGCACCTGTGAGGTGGTCACGCCGACCACGTCCACGGCCCGCGCCGGGTCGTGCGCCCGCTCGACCAGCCGACGCGGGTCGCGCCCCTCCGCGCCGGAGACCACCAGGAGCCGGTGGCCGTCCAGCAACGGCATCATCTGCATCAGGAAGAAGTCCGAGATGAACGCCGACGTCCCGGTCACCACCCGGGCGTTGGACCCCGGTGCGAGGCCGGCTCCGCGGGTCCGGGGCAGGGCCAGGTTCTCGGCGTAGTTGGCCAGGTTGCCGTGGTCGACCATCACGCCCTTGGGCCGGCCCGTCGAACCCGACGTGAACATCACGTACGCCAGGTCGCGCGGCCCGACCCGGGGCAGCACCACGCCCGGGACGTCTCCCCCGGCCTCCGGCGTCACGGTCGGCCAGGACCCCGGCACGGTGTCCCGCGACACGACCACGGACGGCTTGGCGTCGTCCAGCATCATCTCCAGGCGCGCCGGCGGCAGCTCCGGGTCCAGCGGCAGGAACGCGGCACCGGCCTTCCACACCGCCCACACCGCCACCACCGCGTCCACGCCCGGCCGCAGGTGCAAACCGACCACGTCACCACGCCGCACACCGGAAACCACCAGGTGACGCGCCAACGACTCGCTGCGCGCGTCCAACTCCGCGAACGTCAACTCCTCGGCACCCGACTCCACCGCCACCAGACCCGACCACCGACCGACCCGCTCCCGCAACAGCTCGTGCACCGGCGTGGCGGGCGCGGGCAGCGAGGAGTCACCGGTCCAGCCGGCCATGGCCGCCCGCTCGCGGTCGCTCGCGGCCAGCAGCTCGCCCACCCCGACGCGCGGCGACGTCCCCAGCGCGTGCAGCAGGTCGGTGAACGACGCCACCAGTTCTTGCGCCGCCCCCGCCTCGAACAACCCGCCGTCGAGCCCGAGGGTCAGGTGCAGGCCGTCCGCCGTCCGGGTCGTGCCCAGCGACAGGTCGAACCGGCTGCCGCTGCCCTGGATCGGCAGGTCGCGCAGGGTGGTTCCGGCCGGCGCCCGGCCGGCGCGGTGCTCGTGACCGGTCTCGGCGGTGAAAGAGAACATGGTGCGGAACAGCGGGGTGGCGCTCCCGGCGCGGTCCGGCGCGACCGCGCGGACCACCTGCTCGAACGGGGCCTCCTGGTGCGCGAACGCCTCCAGGACCACGGTCCGGACGCGGTCGAGGTAGGTCGGGAAGTCCTCGTCGGGATCGACCGTCACGCGCACCGCGAGGGTGTTGACGAAGAACCCGACCACCGGCGCGAGGTCCGGGTGCGACCGGCCGGACACGGGCACGCCGATCACCACGTCCCGCTCACCGGAGTGGCGGGCCAGCAGGAGGCTGTAGACGGCCAGGTAGAGCATGAAGTCGGTGGCGCCGGCCCGGGCGCGGAGGCGTTCCAGCACGGCCAGGTCGTCCGCCGGGACGACGCGGGTACACTGCTCGGCCTCGACGGCGGGAGCCTCGCCCCTGGTGCCGCGGGATCGCGGCCAGGACGACACCGTGCCGTCGAGCGTGCGGCGCCAGTACGCCAGGTCGTCCGCGCCGTGCCGCTCCACCAGATCCCGGTGCCACACCGCGTAGTCCGCGTACCGGACGTCCAGCGGCGGCAGCGAGGCAGCCTCCGGGTCGCCGCCGGCCCGGTACAGGGCCCACAGCTCACCGTCCACGACGTCCAGGGACCACTCGTCGATCGCGATGTGGTGCGCGACGAACACGACCACGTGCCGGTCCGGCGCGGTTCGCCAGACGTCCACCCGCAGCACCGGCCCGGCGGTCAGGTCGAACGGGCGGGCCACCGCCTGCTCGACCAGCCCCGCCAGGTCGGCCTCGGCCACGTCCCGCGCGACCAGGCGGCCGGGCGTGACCTCGCGGACGCGTTGCCGGACCCGGCCGTCCGCGTCCACGTGCAGCGTGGTGCGGAGCGACTCGTGCCGGTCGAGGAGGGCGTCCACGGACGCGGCGAGCACGGCCAGGTCGAGGTCGCCCTCCACCTCGTAGCCCCACGGCACGTGGTAGGTGGAGCTGTCCGGGCTGAGTTGCCACAGGAACCACTGCCGCTCCTGGGCGTGCGACGCGGGCAGGTCCCCGGACGCCGGCCGGTCCACCCGGGCGATCGGCTCGACCGCGCCGGCCGCCGCACGCGCGTCGACCAGCTCCGCCTGGGCGGCCACCGTCGGGCGGGCGAACACCTCGTGCAGCGACAGGTCGACCGCCAGTTCCGCGCCGACCCGCATCGCCAACCGCACGGCCAGCAGCGAATGCCCGCCGAGGGTGAAGAAGTCGTCGTGCACACCGATCTCGGACACGCCCAGCAAGGCGCGCCACACCTCGGCGACCCGCCGCTCGGTCCCGGTGCGCGGGGCCACCACGTCACGACGCGCCGGTTGCGCCTCGACGTCGTCCGGCACGGTCAGCGCGGCGCGGTCGAGCTTGCCGCCCACCGTCATCGGCAGCGCGTCGAGCACCACGAGCACGTTCGGGACCGCCGCCGCCGGCAGCCGGGCGGCGAGGTGGTCGCGGACGTCGTCCCGGTCCACCGGGGCACCGCCCGCCGCGACCAGGTGCGCGACCAGCCGCAACCGGCCGTCGGGCGCGGGCCGCGCGGTCACGGCCGCCGCCTCGACCGCCGGGTGGGCGCGCAGCACGGCCTCGACCTCTTCCGGTTCGACCCGCTGGCCGAGGATCTTGACCTGGAAGTCGCCGCGCCCGAGGAACTCGATCTGGCCGTCCGGCGTGTACCGGCCGAGGTCGCCCGTCCGGTAGAGCCGGCTGCCCGGCTCGCCCCAGGGGTTCGGCACGAACACCGCCGCCGTCGCCGCCGGGCGGTTCACGTAACCCCGGCCCACGCCGGGACCGCCGATCACGATCTCCCCGGCCGCGCCCGGCGCGACCAGCGACAGGGTCTCGTCCACCAGGTAGGCCCGCACGTTGCCGTACGGCCGGCCGATCACCGGCGCACCGTGCGCGCCGATGTCGGCGAACGTCGCGTCGACCGCGGCCTCGGCGGGGCCGTAGGTGTTGTGCGCCGCCACGGCGGGGCGCGAGCGCAGCTCCCGCCACAGGTCGGGCGGGCACGCCTCGCCGCCGATCGCGATCAGCTTCGGCGGGTGCGGCGCGTCCAGCAGACCCGCCTCCACCATCAACTGCACCTGTGAGGTGGTGGCGTCGATGACGTCCACCGCCCGTCGCGGGTTCTGGGCGCGCTCCACCAGCAGGCGCGGGTCGCGGGCCTCCGAGCCGGACAGCACCAGCAGCCGGTGGCCGTCCAGCAGCGGGAGGACCTGTTCGAGGAAGAAGTCGGAGATGAACGCGGACGTCCCGGTCAGCACGCGCGCCTGCCGCCCGGGGTCGATCCCGCCCCGGCGCAGGCGCGGCAGCAGGAGCGCTTCGGCGAAGTTCGCCAGGCCGCCGTGGTCGACCATCACGCCCTTGGGCCGGCCCGTCGAGCCGGACGTGTACATGACGTACGCCAGGTCGCGCGGCCCCACGCGGGGCAGCTCCACGTCCGGCGCGTCGGCGTCGGCGTCCGGGGACAGGGTCGGACGCGGGCCGAGGTCGGCCGTCTCGCGTGACACGACCACGGCCGGGTCGGTGTCGTCCAGCATCACCCGCAGGCGGGCGGGCGGCAGCTCCGGGTCCAGCGGCAGGAACGCCGCGCCGGCCTTCCACGCCGCCCACACCGCGACGATCGCGTCCACGCCCGGCCGCAGGTGCAGGCCCACCACGTCGCCGCGCCGCACGCCGGTCGCGGCCAGGCGCCGCGCCAGGGACTCGCTGCGCGCGTCCAGCCCGGCGAAGGTCAGCTCGTCGCCGCCCGACTCGACCGCCACCGCGGCCGGCCACCGTGCGGCCCGCTCGCGCAGCAGCTCGTGCACCGGCAGCCCGGACACGGGCGCGTCCGTGCCCTGCCAGGAGGCGAGCAGCCGCTCCTCCTCGGGTCCCAGCAGGGACGCCGCGCCGTGGTGCGCCGCGCCGTCGGCGGTCATGGCCCGCAACGACCGCAGGTGGCTGTCCCGCAACCGGGTGACCTGGCCGGCGGTGAGGCCGTCGAGCGCGTAGTCGATCTCCAGCAGCATCCCGTCCGCGCCGGGTTCGTGGCTGAAGGTCACGTCCAGCGGGAAGTTGGTGCGCGCCACGCCGGGCAGCACCGGGTCCGCGCCGGCCTGGTCGAGCGTGCCGTCCGTCGCGAGCCGCGCGATCCGGTGGAAGTTGTTGTAGGTGACGTTGCTGTGGAACAGCGGCCCGCCGCCGCCCAGCTCCCGTTGCAGCGCCGCCATCGGGTAGCGGCGGTGCGGGAGCAGGTCGCGTTCGGCGGCGTGGACCGCGCGGGCGAGGTCGTGCCAATCGCCCTCGGGCAACCGCACCCGCAGGGGCACGGTGTTGAGGAACAGGCCGCGCGCCTCCGCGCCGTCGGCCTCCTCCAGCCGCCCGTTGGCGGTCAGGCCGACCAGCACGTCGGTCGAGCCGGTGACCAGGCCGAGCACCTTGAGGTGCGCGGCGAGCACGACGGTCTTGAGCGACACCCCGGCGCGCCCGGCGAACTCCTCCAGGCCGCGCAGCAACTCGGCGGGCAACGGCGTGGTCAACGACCCGTGGCCCGCGGCCTCGTCGCGCTCGTGGCGCTCACCGGCGACCGTGTCGCCGGCCAGGTGATCGGCGGCCGGGTACCCGCCGGGCCACCGGGCGATCCGGCCGTCCGGCGCGTCGGCGAGGCGGGACCGCCAGTAGTCCCGGCTCTCCGGCGAGTCCAGGGCGGCCCGTTCGGCGGCGACGAAGTCGCGGTACGTCGAGCGCAGCGGCTCGACCGGCGGGCGTTCGCCGGCGAGCAGGCGGTGGTAGCGGTCGGTGATCTCGGCCAGGGTGGAGACCACGCTCCAGCCGTCCAGGATGGAGTGGTGCTCGGTGATGGTCCACTGGAAGGAGTGGTCGGACAGCACGTGCACGGCCATCCGGCACAGCGGGGCCTCGGCCAGGTCGAACCGGGCCGCCTGCTGCTCCCGGACGTGGTCCAGCAACACCGCGCGCCGCTGCTCGGCGGAGGCGTCCCGCAGGTCGACCACGGTGAACGGCACCTCGACGGCGGCGTGCACCAGTTGCAGCGGCTCGCTGAACGCCACCAGGTCGAACGACGTGCGCAGCACCGGGTGGCGGGCCACGACCTGGGCGACCGCCTCCCGGAACGCCGCCTCGGCGAAGCGGCCGGCCAGGCGCATCGTCTCCACGTTGTGGTACGGGTTGCGCGCCCGGTCGCGCTCCATCTCGTAGACCATGCCGACCTGGAGCTGCGCCATCGGGTACGCGTCGACCAGCCCGGACGGCAGCAGCGCGCGGTCGGCCTCGGCCACGAGCGAGAACGGGCTGGTGGCCGGGAGGTCCGCCGCCGCGCCGGTCGCCGCGGTCGTCGCCAGCTCGGCCAGGGTGGGCGCGTCGAGCAGGTCCGACAACCGCAGCGAGATCCCCGCGTCGCGCGCCCGGCCGAGGATCTGGATGCTGCGGATCGAGTCGCCGCCCAGGTCGAAGAAGTTGTCGTGCCGCCCCACCCGGTCCACGCCCAGCACCCGGCGCCAGATGTCGGCCAGCAGCTCCTCGACCTCGCCGACCGGGGGGACGTACCGCTGCCCCATCTCCGGGCGGTGCGCGTCGGGTTCGGGCAGCGCGCGGCGGTCCACCTTGCCCTGCGGGGTCAGCGGCAACGCGGCCAGCGTCACGAAGTGCCGCGGGATCATGTAGTCCGGCAGCCGGCCGCCGAGCCAGGCCCGCAGCTCGTCCGCGGCGGGCGGCGCGTCGTCGGGCACGAGGTAGGCGACCAGGTCGGTCCGCCCCTCGGCGTCGGTGTGCGGGGTGACGGCGGCCTCCAGCAGCCCGGGGTGGCCGGCGAGGACGTTCTCGATCTCCCCCGTCTCGATCCGGTAGCCGCGGACCTTGACCTGCGCGTCGCCCCGGCCCAGGTACTCCAGCCCGCCGCGGGCGTTCCAGCGGGCCAGGTCGCCGCTGCGGTACAGCCGCGCGCCCTCCGCGCCGGACAGGTGGTCGGGCACGAACCGCTGCGCGGTCAGCGCGGGACGTGCCACGTAACCGCGGGTCACGCCGGCCCCGGAGACGTGCAGCTCGCCGGTGACGCCGACCGGGCAGGGCATCCCGTGCTCGTCCAGCACGTGCGCGCCGAGGTCCGGCAGCGGACGCCCGATCGGGCTCACGTCGCCGTCCACGTGGCCCGCGTCCAGCTCCAGGTACGTGACGTGGACGGTGGTCTCGGTGATCCCGTACATGTTGACCAGCAGCGGCGCGGCGTACCCGTGCCGGGACGCCCACCGCCGCACCGACGGCCGGTGCAGCGCCTCGCCGCCGAACACCACGGCGCGCAGCGCGAGGTCGCCGCCCAGCCGCTCGTCGGCCGTCTCGAACTGGCGGAACGCCGAGGGCGTCTGGCTCAGGATCGTCACGCGCTCGTCGCGCACCAGCCGGTGGAACGCCTCCACGTCCCGGCTCACCGCGTGCGGCACCACCACGAGCCGGCCGCCGGTGGTCAACGCGCCCCACATCTCCCACACGGAGAAGTCGAACGCGAAGCTGTGGAACAGCGACCACACGTCGTCCGGCCCGAACGGCAGCCACTCGCGCACGCCGCGCACCAGCCGCACCACGTTCCGGTGCGTCACCACCGTCCCCTTGGGACGCCCGGTCGACCCCGACGTGAAGATCACGTAGCACCCGTGGTCCGGCCCCGCGGCCGGCAGGTCCACGTCCCCGGCGTCGGGCACGTCGTCGAGGTCGACCTGCTCCCACAGCCCCTCCGGGACGGCGGCCGCGGTCTCCGCGTGCACCACGACCAGCGGCGCGCCGACGTCCCGCAGCATGAAGTCCATGCGGTCGGCCGGGAACGCCGTGTCCAGCGGCACGTACACCCCGCCCGCGCGCAGCACCGCCAGGCACGCCACCACGGTCTGCCACGACCGCTCCACGCACACCCCGACGCACACCTCCGGGCCGACGCCCAGGCGCCGCAGGCGGCGGGCCAGCGCGTCGGCGCGGTCGGCCAGTTCGCGGTAGGTCAGGGTGATGCCGTCGGTCAGCGCCGGCGCGTCGGGGCGTTCGGCGGTCACGGCCGCCACCAGGTCGTGCACCGTCGCCGCGCCGGGCACCACCGTCGCGGGCCGCGACCACTCGGCCAGCCGGCGGGCCTCGTCACCGGAGACCAGCGCGACCCGGGTGTGGCGGGCGGCGGGCTCGGCGGTCATCGCGCCGATCGCGCGCAGGTGGTGGTCGCGCAGCAGGGTGACCTGGTCGCGGGTGAGCTTGCGGGTGTCGTACTCCAGTTCCAGGCGCAGCTCCGCGGAACCGGCCTCGCGGCTGAACGACACCAGCAGCGGGAAGCTCGTGCGGCTGGAGCCGGTGGACCCCTGGTCGCCGGCGTCGAGCCGCCACGCGCCGTCGCCCTCGGCCAGCCGGCCGAACCGGTGGAAGTCGTTGTAGACGAAGCCCACGTCGAACAGCGACCCGCCGCCGAGTTCGCGCTGGAGCGCGGCCATCGGGTAGCGGCGGTGCGGCAGGGCGTCGTGCTCGGCCGCGAGGACGGCGCGGGCCAGGTCCTCCCAGCTCGCGTCCGGCAGCGCGACGCGGAACGGGAGGGTGTTGAGGAACAGGCCGCGCACCTCCGCGCCGTCCGCCTCCTCCAACCGCCCGTGCGAGGACAGGCCGATCGTCACGTCGCCCGGCCGGCCGGTGGCGGTGGCGATCACCTTGAGGTGCGCGGCGAGCAGCGCGGTCTTGACCGGGACGCCGGCCCGGCGGGCGAAGTCCTCGACGGCCGCCCGCCGCTCGGCGGACAGCGTGGTGACCAGCGAGCCGTGGCCCAGCTCCTCGTCGCGGTCGTGCCGCTCGCCGGGCACGGTGTCGCCCAGCGCCTCGGGCGCGGCGACCGACCAGCGCGGCAGCGGGCTGCCCTCGCTGCCGGCGAGCAGGTCGTGCCAGTAGGCGCGGGCGGCCGGCGAGGACAGGGCCTCGCGCTCGGCGGCGATGAAGTCGCGGTAGTGGGAGCGCAGCGGTCCGGGTCGGGGGTCGCGCCCGGCCAGCAGCTCCTCGTAGGTGGTGCTGATCTCGGCGAGGGTGGAGGTCAGGCTCCAGCCGTCGAGGATCGCGTGGTGCTCGGTGACGGTCCACTGGAACGCGTCGTCGGACAGCACGTGCACGCCCATCCGGCACAGCGGCGCGACGGTCGGGTCGAAGGCGGTGCGCCGTTCGACGGCCACGTGCTCGTCCACCGCCGCGCGCCCCGCGTCCGGCGCCGTCCCGCGCAGGTCCACCACGGTCAGCGGGATCTCGACGTCCCGGTGCACGAGCTGCGTCGGCACGCGGTAGCGGCTCAGGTCGAACGACGTCCGCAGGACCGGGTGCCGTGCGGTCACGCGGGCCAGCGCCTCGCGGAAGGCCGCCGCGTCGAACGCGCCGGTCAGCCGCATGGTGTGGACGTTGTGGTACGGGGTGCGGCCGGGGTCGCGCTCCATCTCGAAGACCATGCCCGCCTGGAGTTCCGCCATCGGGTAGGCGTCCTCCAGGCCGTCCGGGAGCAGCGCGCGGTCGTCGTCGTCCAGCAGCGAGAAGGGCTCCGAGCGCGGCCCCTCCTCGACGCCGCCCCCGAGCGCGGCCGCGCGCCCCGCCCGGGGGGGGGGGGCCCCCCCCGGCCCCCCC
>NZ_JBHYXZ010000030.1:14101-42814 GCF_042752395.1 Actinosynnema sp. NPDC059335
ACACTTCAACTGAGCCGCTCCCCACCTCGACCCCCCCGCAGCGCGCGGCGCCGAGCCCGGCCGGGGTCGGGTGCGCCAGCAGCGTCGCCAGCGCGGCGGGCAGCCCCGCCTCCCGCGCCTCGCCGAGGACCTGGATGCTGCGGATGGAGTCGCCGCCCAGGTCGAAGAAGTCGTCGTGCCGCCCGACCCGGTCCACGCCCAGCACCCGGCGCCAGATGTCGGCCAGCAGCTCCTCGACCTCGCCGACCGGGGCGACGAACTCCTGCGCCACGTCGGGGCGCACCTCGTCGGGCTCCGGCAGCGCGCGCCGGTCCACCTTCGCGTTCGCGGTGAGCGGCATCGCGTCGAGGAAGACGAACAGCCGGGGCACCATGTACGCGGGCAACCGCGCGCCGAGCCACGCCCGCACCCGGTCGCCGGCCGGCGCCTCGCCGTCGGCCACCAGGTAGGCCACCAGGTCCACGCCGGCGGCCGTGTTGGCGCGCGTCACCACGACGCACTCGCGCACGTCGGGGTGGTCGCGCAGGGCCGACTCGACCTCGCCCAGCTCCACCCGGTACCCGCGCACCTTCACCATGTGGTCGGTGCGGCCCAGGAACTCGACCAGGCCGTCCACGGACCAGCGGCCCCGGTCGCCGGTGCGGTACAGCCGCTCGCCGGGCCGGAACGGGTGCGGCAGGAACCGCTCCGCCGACAGCGCGGGCCGCCCCAGGTACCCGCGCGCCAGGCACGGGCCCGACACGTACAGCTCGCCGGGCGACCCGACCGGGACCGGCATGCCGACCTCGTCGAGCACCCACACCTCGGTGTTCGCCAACGGCACGCCCAGCGGCAGCGGTCCCGAGGGCACGTCACCGCGCCGGAACGAACCGCACACCGAGAACGTCGTGGTCTCCGTCGGACCCCAGCAGTTGACCAGCTCCAACTCCGGGCAGCGCTCCAGGATCCGCACCACGTGCTGCGGCGAGACGGTCTCGCTGCCGGTCAGGAAACGCCGCAACCCGTCGAACGCCTGCGGCTCGTGGTCCACGAGCAACGCGAACAGCGACGCCGTCGCGTGCAGCACCGTCACACCGGACTCGGCCACCCACCGCGCGATCTCCGCCGGCCCGTAGCGCACTGCGGGCGCGAGCACCAACCGCGCGCCGGCGACCAAGGGCGCCCACACCTCGAAGGTGGACACGTCGAACGACGACGGGGCGATCTGCAACACCGTGTCGTCCGCCCGGACCGTCATGGTGTCGCCGCCGTGCAGCAGCTCGACCACGTTGCGGTGCCGCGTCACCACGCCCTTGGGCTGCCCCGTCGAGCCCGACGTGAAGATGACGTAGCAGCCGTTGTCCAACCCGGCCCCGCCCGGCAGGTCCTCCGCGCTGCCGTCGGCCCACAGCTCGTCGCCCACGACCAGCACCCGCCACGGACCGGCGGGGACGGCGGGCGCGGCGGTGGGCGCGGCCAGCACGAGCCCGGTCCCGGCCTGCCGGAGCATGAACTCCAGGCGCGCGGTCGGGAAGTCGGGGTCCAGCGGCACGTACAGGCCGCCGGCCTTGAGCACGGCCAGCCAGGTGACGACCATCTCCACCGACCGCCCGACGCAGACCCCGACCGCGCTGTCGACCCCGACACCGAGGTCGCGCAGCCGGCGCGCCAGCCGGTTCGCCCGCGCGTTCAACTCCCCGTACGACAGCGACACCTCACCCGACACCACCGCCACCGAATCGGGCGCCGCCGCCGCACGCTCCTCCACCATCCGGTGCACCAACACCTGCGGGACGTCGGCCACCGTCGAGTTCCACGACTCCAGCAACGACCGCTCGTCCTCGCCCAGCAACGGCACCCAGCGGTGCGCGGCGTCCGGGGCCCCCACCATCTCCGCCAACACCCGCAGGTAGTAGTCGCGCAGGGCGGCGAGCTGCACGGCGGGGAACGCCCGCGCGTCGTACTCCAGTTGCAGGCACAGGCCGTCGAGGCCCGGTTCCCGGCCGAACGCGACGACCAGGGCGAAGTGCGTGCGCGAGACGTCGGCGACGGCCTGCTCCCCGGCGTCGGCGTCGTCGCCCGCCGCCTCGGTGATCTGCTGGAAGTCGGTGTAGACGAAGTTGGTCTCGAACAGCGGCGAGCCGCCCAGCTCCCGTTGCAGCACGCCCATCGGGTAGCGCCGGTGCGGCAGCAGGGCGTTCTCGGCGTCGAACACGGACCGGACCAGGTCGCGCCAACCGCCGTCGGGCAACGCGACGCGGAACGGCACGGTGTTGACGAACAGGCCGCACACGTCGGCCCCGCCCTCGACCTCCAGCCGCCCGTTGGCGGTGAGCCCGACCACCACGTCCCGGGAACCGGTGACCAGGCTCATCACCTTCACGTGCGCGGCCAGCAGCACCGCCTTCACCGGCACCCGCCACTGCCGCGCCAGCTCGCGGAGCGCGGACTCCAGCTCCCCGCCCAGGGGCGTGATCAGCGAGCCGTAGCCCCGGCTCTCGTCCCGGACGTGCCGCTCCCCGTCGACCGGCCCGGCGGTCAACGCCACCGCCCGGTCGGCGGGCCAGCGCGGCAGGCGGCTGTCCGGCGGCTCCGTCAGGAGGGTGCGCCAGAAGTCGTTGCTCTCCGGCGAGGCCAGGGCCTCCCGCTCGGCGGCGACGTAGTCGGCGTAGGTCGAGCGCAGCGGCGCGGCCACCAGCGCCTCGCCCGCCAGGAGCCGCCGGTAGGAGCCGATCAGCTCGGCGACGACCGACGCCAGGCTCCAGCCGTCGAGGATGGCGTGGTGCTCGGTGAGCGTCCACTGGAACGCGTCGTCGGACAGCACGTGCACGCCCATCCGGCACAGCGGCGGCACGGACAGGTCCAGCGGGGTGCGCCGCTCGGCGACGACGTAGGCCGACACCGCGTCACGGGCGGCGCTCGGGCTCGTGCCGCGCAGGTCGGCCACGACCAGCGGCACCTCGGCGGCGCCGTAGACCAGTTGCATCGGCTCGCTGAAGCCGACCAGGGCGAACGAGGTGCGCAGGACGGGGTGCCGGGCGACGACGGCGGCCACCGCGTCGCGGAAGCACCGCTCGTCGAACGGCGCGGCGATCCGCAGGGTGTGCACGTTGTGGTACGGCAGCCGGTCCGGGTCCCGCTCCATCTCGTAGACCATGCCGACCTGCAGCTCCGACATCGGGTAGGCGTCCTCCAGCCCACCCGGCAGGAACGGCCCGTCCTCGGCCGCTCCGCCGTCCCGCGTCACCTCGTCCGCCCGGCTGTGCATCCGTCGATCACCGCCCGCCGGTCGCGGGAGCGGTGCGGGCCGCGAGCAGCGCCCGGTCCCGCTCGGACAGCAGCCCGAACGGCGAGGTCCGGGCGGGCGCGGGCGCGGCGGCCTGCCTGCCGCCGACGGCCGCGGCCAGCTCCTGGACCGTCGGGTACTGGTGCAGGTCCTGGAGGGCGACGACGACGCCCTTGGTGCGCGCCTGCCCGACCACCTGGATGCTGCGGATCGAGTCGCCGCCCAGGTCGAAGAAGTCGTCGTGGCGGCCGACCCGGTCCACGTCCAGCACCCGCGACCAGATGTCGGCCAGCAGCTCCTCGACGCCGCCGACCGGGGCCACGTACTCCCGCACGCCGTCCTGCCGGGTCTCCTTCGGTTCCGGCAGCGCGCGGCGGTCCACCTTCGCCCGCGGCGTCAGCGGCAGCGCGTCGAGGAACACGAACAGCCGGGGCACCATGTACGCGGGCAGCCGTTGGCCGAGCCACGCCCGCAGCTCGCCCACCGCGGGCGCGGTGTCGTCCACCACGAGGTAGGCCACCAGGTCCACGCCGGCGGCGGTGTTGGCGCGCGTGACGACCACGCACTCGCGCACGTCCGGGTGGTCGCGCAGGGCCGACTCCACCTCGCCCAGCTCCACCCGGTACCCGCGCACCTTCACCATGTGGTCGGTGCGGCCGAAGAACTCCACCCGGCCGTCCACGGACCAACGCCCCCGGTCGCCCGTGCGGTACAGCCGCTCGCCGGGCCGGAACGGGTGCGGCAGGAAGCGTTCGGCGGACAGGCCCGGCCGGCCCAGGTACCCGCGCGCCAGGCACGGGCCCGACACGTACAGCTCGCCGGCCGAGCCGACCGGCGCGGGCATCCCCGCCTCGTCGAGCACCCACACCTGGGTGTTGACCAGCGGCTTGCCCAGCGGCAGCGCGCCCGAGGGCACCTCGCCGTGCCGGTAGACGCCGCACACCGAGAACGTCGTGGTCTCCGTGGGACCCCAGCAGTTGACCAGCTCCAGGTCCGGGCAGCGCTCCAGGATCCGCACCACGTGCTGCGGCGAGACGGTCTCGCTGCCGGTCAGGAAACGCCGCAACCCGTCGAAGGTCTGCGGCTCGTGGTCGACCAGCAGCGCGAACAGCGACGCGGTCGCGTGCAGGACGGTGATGCCGGACTCGACGACCCACTCCGCGATCTCGCGCGGCCCGTACTGCACCGGGGGCGCGAGCACCAGCCGCGCGCCGCCCACCAGCGGGGCCCAGACCTCGAAGGTGGAGTTGTCGAAGGACAGCGGAGCCAGTTGCAGCAGGCTGTCCCCGGGCTCGAGGGTCAGGAACTCGCCGCCGTGCAGCAGTTCGGTGACGTTGCGGTGCCGCGTCACCACGCCCTTGGGCTGCCCCGTCGAGCCCGACGTGAAGATGACGTAGCAGCCGTTGTCCAACCCGGCCCCGCCCGGCAGGTCCTCCGCGCTGCCGTCGGCCCACAGCTCGTCGCCCACCACCAGCACCCGCCACGGGCCGGCGGGCACCTTGTCGGCGGCCCGGTCGCCCGCGAGCACGAGGTGGGCGGAGACCTCCCGCAGCATGTAGGTCATGCGCTCCAGGGGCAGCTCGGGTTCGAGCGGCACGTAGACGCCACCGGCCTTCAGCACGGCCAGCAGGCTGGTGATCATGCCGAGCGAGCGGTCCTGGCACAGCGCGACCGGGACGTCCGGCCCGACGCCGAGGTCGCGCAGCCGGCGCGCCAGCCGGTTCGCCCGCGCGTTCAACTCCCCGTACGACAGCGACACGTCACCCGACACCACCGCCACCGAATCGGGCGCCGCCGCCGCGCGCTCCTCCACCATCCGGTGCACCAACACCTGCGGGACATCGGCCACCGTCGAGTTCCACGACTCCAGCAACGACCGCTCGTCCTCGCCCAACAGCGACACCCAGCGGTGCGCGGCGTCCGGGGCCTCCACCATCTCCGCCATGACCCGCAGGTAGTAGTCCCGGTACAGCAGCACCTGGTCGGGCAGCAGCACGTCGGTGTGGTAGTCCATGCCGAACAGCAGGCGGTTGGAGTACGGGTTGCGGATGACGCCCACGTTGAGCGGGAAGTTGGTGGGCTCGGCCCGGTCGGTGGTGAAGCTGTCGATCTTGTCGTCGGCGATGCGCATCAGGCCCGGGCCGAACGCCCGGTCCAGCACGTGGAAGTGGTTGTGGACGAAGTTCACCTCGAACAGCGGGTCGCCGCCGACCTCGCGCTGGAGCGCGCCCAGCGGGTAGCGCCGGTGCGGCAGCAACTCGCGCTCGGTCTCGAACACGGCCCGCACCAGGTCGCGCCAACTGCCGTCGGGCAGCGCGATGCGGAACGGCACGGTGTTGAGGAACATGCCGCGCACCTCGGTGCCGCCCTCCTCCTCCAGCCGTCCGTTGGCGGTGAGCCCGACCAGGAGGTCCGAGGTGCCGGTGACCAGGCTCATCACCTTCACGTGGGCGGCCAGCAGCACCGCCTTGAGCGGCACCGAGCACTGCCGGGCCAGGTCGCGCAGCCCGTCGCACAGGTCTTCCGGCAGCAGCGTCTCCACCGAGCCGTACCCCTGCTCGGGGTGGTGCTCGCGCCACTCGTGCGGCTGCGCGCGTCCGGTCAGCGCGGTCGGCCGGTCGACGGGCCGGCGGGGCAGCCGGCAGTCCGGCCGGTCGCCCACCCGGTCCAGCCAGAACCGCCGGCTCTCGGCGGAGGCCAGGACCTCGCGCTCGGCGGCGATGAAGTCGCGGTAGGCGGACACCGGCGGGGTGAGGACCGGGTCCTCGCCGGCCAGCAGCCGCTGGTAGACCTCGGCGATCTCGGAGATGGTGGAGTGCAGGCTCCACCCGTCGAAGATGGCGTGGTGCTCGGTGATCGTCCACTGGAACGACTCGTCGGTCAGCCGGTGCAGGGCGAACCGCAGCAGCAGCGGCCGGGTGTGGTCGAACGGCCGCCGCCGCTCCGAGAGCACGTACTCGTCCAGCGCCTCGTCCCGGGCCGCCTCGTCGAGGTGGCGCAGGTCCACGACGGTGAACGGCATCTCGGCCGTGCGGTACACGAGCTGCATCGGCTCGCTGAAGCCGCTGAGGTCGAACGCGGTGCGCAGGATGGGGTGGCGGGCGACCACCCGCGCCGTGGCCTCGCGGAAGCGCTCCTCGTCGTACGGGCCGACGATCCGCAGCCCGTCCAGGTTGTGGTACGCCCGGCGCTCGGGGTTCAGCTCCATCTCGTAGACCATGCCGACCTGGAGTTCCGCCATCGGGTAGGCGTCCTCCAAGCCCTCCGGCAGCAGCTCGCGGTCCTTTTCGGACACCATCGCGAACGGCTCTCGGACGACGGCGGGCCGGTCCCCGGCCTCCGGCGCGACGGTCCGCGCCAGGGCCGCCAGCTCGGCGACCGTGGGGCTGCGGAACAGGTCCTGGAGGTCGAACGACAGCCCGCCGCGACGAGCGTGGCCGAGGACCTGGATGCTGCGGATGGAGTCCCCGCCCAGGTCGAAGTAGTTGTCGTGGCGGCCGACCCGGTCCACGCCCAGCACCTCGCGCCAGATCCCGGCCAGCCGCTCCTCGACCGCGCCGACCGGCGCGACGTACTCCTGCGCCAGCTCGGGGCGGACGGCGGCGGGCTCGGGCAGGGCCGCGCGGTCCACCTTGCCCTGCGGGGTCAGCGGCAGCGCGTCCAGCACGACGAAGTGCCGCGGCGCCATGTAGTCCGGCAGCCGCTTGCGCAGCCAGGCGCGCAGCTCGTCCGGTGACGGCGCGTCGCCGTCGGCGACCAGGTAGCCGACCAGGTCGGCCTGGCCGTCGGCGCCGCTGCGGGCCACGACGACGGCCTCCAGCACGTCCGGGTGCGTGCCCAGGACCGCCTCGACCTCCCCGGTCTCGATGCGGTAGCCGCGGATCTTGACCTGGGCGTCGGCGCGGCCGACGTACTCCAGCCCGCCGTGCGCGTTCCAGCGGCCGAGGTCGCCGCTGCGGTAGAGCCGCCCGCCCGCGCGGTCGGTGAACGCGTCGGGCACGAACCGGTCGGCGGTCAGCCCGGGTCGGCCGGTGTAGCCGCGGCTGAGCCCGTCGCCGCCGACGTGGATCTCGCCGGTCACGCCGACCGGCGCCGGCCGGCCGTGCGCGTCCAGCACGTGCACGCTCAGGTCGGGCAGCGGCCGGCCGATCTGGGTCAGCTCGCGGTCGAGGTCGGCCGCGGTCAGGGCGTGGAAGGTGACGTGCACGGTGGTCTCGGTGATGCCGTACATGTTCACCAGCACGGGTTCGGCGTAGCCGTGCCGCGCGGCCCAGCGGCGCACCGACGGGCGGTGCAGGGCCTCGCCGCCGAACACCACCGCGCGCAGCGCGAGCCCGCCGCCCGCCTGCTCGTCGGCCGTCTCGAACTGCCGGAACGCCGACGGCGTCTGGCTGAGGACCGTCACCGCCTCGTCCCGCACGAGCCGGTGGAACGCCTCCACGTCGCGGGTCACCGCGCGCGGCACGACGACCAGGCGGCCGCCGGTGGTCAGCGCGCCCCACATCTCCCACACGGAGAAGTCGAACGCGAAGCTGTGGAAGAGCGTCCACACGTCGTCGTGGCCCAGCGGCAGGTGCTCGCCCGCGCCGCGGACGAGCCGGACCACGTTGCGGTGGGTGACCGTGGTGCCCTTGGGCCGGCCGGTCGAACCGGACGTGAAGATCACGTAGCAGCCGTTGTCGGCGTGCACCTCGGGCAGCGCGCCGGTGTCGGGGACGGCCGGCTCGTCGGTGTCCACGTCGACCGCGCGCCACGGGCCGTCCGGCACGGCGTCCGCCGTCGCCGGGTGGACGAGGACCACGTCCGCGCCGACCTCGCCGAGCATGTAGGCCACGCGGTCGGCGGGGAACGCGGTGTCCAGCGGCACGTACACGCCGCCCGCCTTCATGACCGCGAGGCAGGCCACCACCATCTCCGGCGACCGCTCCAGGCAGACGCCGACGCAGGACTCCGGCCCCACGCCCAGCGCGCGCAGCCGGTGCGCCAGCGCCGTGGCGCGCCGCTCCAGCTCGCCGTAGGTGACCGACGCCCCGGCGCCGGTCAGCGCCACCGCGTCCGGTCGGGCCGCCGCGCTCCGCGCGACCAGGTCGTGCACCGTCCCGGCCGGGAACCGCCGCCGCACGCCCGACCAGGACGCCACCCGGGCGGCCTCCTCGGCGGGGACCAGGTCGATCCCGCTCAGCGGGCGGTCGGGCTCGGCGAGCACCCCGACCAGCAGGGTTTCCCAGTGGCCGACGAACGCGCGCACGGTCGCCGCGTCGAACAGGTCGGTCGCGTACTCGACCTCCAGCCGCAGCCCGTCGGCGCCGCGGAAGACCGACCAGGTGAGGTCGTACTTGGCGGTGTCGGTGGCGACCGCGCCGCGCTCCACCGTGACGCCGTCGGCCAGGACGCCCGCGCCCTCGTCCTCGTGCAGGGCGAAGACGACCTGCACGACGGGGCTGTAGCTCAGGTCCCGCTCGGGGTGCAGGTGGTTGACCGCCACGTCGAACGGCACCCGGCTGCGCGACAGCGCGTCCAGCACGCTGCCGCGCGTGCGGGCGACCAGGGCGCGGAAGGACGGGTCGCCCTCCAGGCCGGTGCGGATGACCAGCGAGTCGGTGAAGAAGCCGACCAGCTCCTCCAAGGCGGCCGCGCCGCGGCCCGCGGTCGGCGAGCCGAGCACGATGTCGTCGCTGCCCGAGTGCCGGGCGACCAGGGCCTGGAACGCGGCCAGGAGCACCACGTACGGCGTGACGCCCGCATCAGCGGCGAACTCCTCCAGTTCGGCCTGCGGGACGCCGGGGAGGGCGAAGTGCTCGGTGCGGCCGCGGTAGCTCAGCTCGGCGGGCCGCGGGCGGTCCGCGCCGAGGTCCAGGACGGCGGGCGCGCCGGCCATGGCCCGTGACCAGGCTTCCAGGGCACGTGCGGCGGCGGGGCTCTCCATCGTGTCGCGCTGCCACAGGGCGTAGTCGGCGTACTGGACGGGCAGCGGCTCGGCCGGCGTGCCCTCGGCGCGGTAGGCGTCGGCGAGCTGGTGCTGGAAGGCGTCCACCGACCAGCCGTCGCAGGCGATGTGGTGGAAGGTGAGCTGGAGCCAGTGCACGTCGTCGGCCAGGCGGAGCAGGTGGGCCCGCAGCATCGGGTCCTTCGCCAGGTCGAAGGGGCGGCGGGCGTCCTGCCCGACCAGCTCCTCGGCCCGCGCGCGGGCTCGCTCGGGGTCCAGGTCGGCCAGGTCGGTGACCGGGCAGGCCAGCTCGCGGTCGGGCGACACGCGCTGGCGCGGGCCGTCCGGGCCGTCCTCGTACACGGTGAACAGCACGTCGTGCCGGGCGGCCACGCGGCGGACGGCGTCGACCAGCCGGTCGGCGTCCAGCGCGCCGGTCAGGCGGAGCGTGACGGGCGTGTGGTAGACCGGGCGGCCGCCCAGCCAGCGGTCCAGGAACCACAGCCGCTGCTGGCCGTAGGACAGCGGTCCCCGCTCCGCCTCGCGGCGGGACAGGACCGCAGGGGCAGGTACCTGCCTGTCCTCGTGGAGGCTTCCCATAACACCATGCCCTTCCTGCCGATTCACATTGCCCACGCCGAGCGAGTTCCGCCAAAGGGATAAGGGGGGATGCGGCGAAGACTAAGAACCGCGACGGAACCCGGTCAAGGGAACGGGGAACCGCGAAGGGCGGCGGATGGGCCGGCGATAGGAAAAGTTAAGACCCGCCGTCACGGCCCTCACCAGCGGACGAGCCGGATAGCCGGCGGATGGCACGGGTGCCGCGCGCTATCGCGCGGCCATTTTCTGCCCGGCCCGGACCCCGCCTTCAGGGGCCGCCGTCCTATTTTCCGGCCAGCGCGCGCCGGGCCGGATAGCCGGGATATCGCCCACCGAAAGCCGGGCGGAGCACAATCGTGCCGTCCGGGTGAAACCGGCGGCATTCCTGCGGTGACCCGCAGCGGCTCGCCCGGCGGATGGAGGAGGGCCATGCCACGGTCGGAACTACGGGCACGCGATTCCCTGGAGCGCCACGCCGGACTGCGGGTCGACGGCGCGCGCCTGCTCCGGTGCCTGGACGAGCTGGCGGCCATCGGCTCCGACCCCGCGGGCGGCATCACCAGGCTGGGGCTCAGCCCGCAGGAGCACGCGGCCCGGACCTACCTGCGGGACCTGTGCGCCGCGGCGGGCCTGGAGGCCGAGACCGACCCCGCGGGCAACCTGCTCGTCCGCCGTCCGGGCACACCGCGCCGGGCGGTGCCCGTGCTGCTGGTCGGCTCGCACGTGGACACGGTCGTGCAGGGCGGCCGGCTGGACGGGGCCTACGGCGTCGTCGCCGCGATCGAGGTGCTGCGCGTCCTGCACGAGCACGACGTGGACCTCCCGGTCGAGATGGTCGCCGTGGCGTTCGCCAACGAGGAGGGCGCGCTGATCCAGACCCCGTTCTGGGGTTCGCACGCGCTGTGCGGGTCGCTGGAGGACGGGCTCGCCGCCAAGGACCGGGCCGGCCGGCCGGTGAGCGCGTACCTGGCCCAGACCGGCGGCGACCCCGACCGGCTGGCCGAGGCGGCGTGGCCGCCCGGCAGCGTCGCGGCGTTCCTCGAACTGCACATCGAGCAGGGGCCCACGCTCGAACGCCTCGGCGTGCCGATCGGGGTCGTGGACGGGATCGTCGGGCGCACCATCCTGGACATCGAGGTCGTGGGCGAGGCGCAGCACGCCGGGACCACGCCGATGCGCGACCGCCGGGACGCCCTGGTCGCCGCCGCCGAGATCATCCTGGCGGTGCAGCGGGTCGCCGCCGAGCAGGGCGTGTGCGCGACCGCCACCACCGGGTACGTGGAGGCCCACCCCAACGTCACCAACACCATCACGGGGCACGTGCGGCTGACCGCCGAGGTCCGCGACACCGATCCCGACCGGATCGCGCGGGGCGAGGCCGCGGTGCGCGCCGAGTGCGCCCAGGTCGCGGCGGCCTCCGGCTGCGCGGTGGAGGTGGAGATCGGCATGCGGTCGCGCCCGGTCTCGACCGCGGGCCCGCTGCGGGACGTGATCCGGGAGGCCGCCGAGACGCTGGACCTGCCGCACCTGACCATGCCGAGCGGCGCGGGGCACGACGCCCAGATCGTGGCCAGGGTCGCCCCGATCGGGATGATCTTCGTGCCCAGCAAGCAGGGTGTCAGCCACGCGCCGGGCGAGGACACCGCACCCGGCGACCTGGTCCACGGCACCAACGTGCTGCTGCACGCGGTGCTCGGCGCGCAGACCGCGGTCGGCCTCCACGGCGACCACGTGGGCGACGTCTGAGACCCACCGCACCCGACCCCTCGGCGCAGCACCGGCGCGAACCCACGGCGACCGGGGCCGCCGACGCACGACCGGGACCTGCCGCGGGCTGGACCCGTGCCCGCACCTGGTGCGCCGAGCGCACGCCGCGGTCCGACCCGCGACCGCGGCCGATCCGACCCACAACCGGCCGAGCCGCACCCCCATGCCTGTCAACCCGGGGCATGTCACACCGGGGCCTGCCGACCCGGGGTCCGCGGGCACGCGGCCGGAGCCCCCGGCGCGGTGCCGGCGCGGTCAGGTAGGCAGCGCCTGGGGCCGGATCGGCACCGGGTCCGCCGCCACGACCCGGTCGAACCGCGGCGCGTGCCCCGTCGACACGTCGAAGCGCTCCCACCGCGCGCGGCCCGGCGACTCGGCGAACGTCACCGTGCACATGGCCAAACCCCAGGCGTGCTCGGCGAAACCGGCGGCCGTGGCCTGGCGCACGGCGGTCAGCACCCAGGACCGCTCGCGGGCGTACCAGCCCGCGGGGTCGGCGACCAGCCGCTCCGCCAACGGCCCCGGCAGCTCCCACCGGCTCGCCCCGTTGCCCGCGTGCTGCAGGTTGTGCCCGCCCTGCCGCCGGTGCGCCTTCTCCGACAGGTGCAGCAGCGCGCCGAGCAGCCGTTCCAGCGCCTTGTGCAGGGACTCCTCCCCTTCTTCCTCGGCCTGCTGACGGCGCGCGAACCCGAGGATCCACCCCGGGATCCAGTAGCGGGTGCCGTCCGCGTGGGGCCGGACGACCACGAGGTCGGCGTCCGCCAGCTCGTCCAGCAACGCCTCCGACCGCGCGACGTCCACGTCCAGCAGCGGCGCGCCGACCCACGACGCGAAGTCGGCCGCCTCGGCCAGCGGCAGCAGGCGGAACAACCGGCGGGCCTCGGCGGTCAGGCTCCGGTACGTGTGCCGCACCCCGGTCTGGTCCTCCAGGTCGTCCAACCAGTTCGAGCCGTTGTCCAGGCGGCAGATCATGTCCGCGACCGTCCAGTGCGGGTGCGAGGCCAGCCGGGCGGCGGCCAGGCGCAGGGCGAGCGGCAGGTTCCCGCACGCCTCGGTCAACGCGACGGCGGCCTCGCGGTCGGACTCGATCCGGGCCGGGCCCGCGATGCGGGCGGTCAGCTCCAGGGCGCTGCGCTCGGTGAACGGCGTCAGGCGCAGCCGGACCGCGGCGGGCAGGCCCACCAGCGCACGCCGCGAGGTGACCACCACGCGGCACCGCGCACTGCCCGGCAGCAGCGGGAAGACCTGGCTCTCGGCCAGCGCGTCGTCCAGCACCACCAGGACCCGGCGGCCCGCCATGTGGTCGCGGTAGGTCTCGGCCCGCTCCTCCAACCCGTCGGGGATGTCCCGGTCGGCGAAGCCGAACGCGCGCAGGAACCGCCCGAGGACGTCGTGCGGCTGCTCCGGCACGCCGTCGTGGGACAGCCGGGCGAACAGCTGCCCGTCCGGGAACTCCGGCGCGAGCCGGTGCGCGGCGTGCACGGCCAACGTGGTCTTGCCGATCCCGCCCCGCCCGGTGACCACGACCGTGGGCACGGCGGTCCCGTCGTGCGGCTCGGCCGCCTCCAGCAGGCGGGCCAGGCTGCGGTCGCGCCCGGTGAAGTCCGCGATGTCGGCCGGGAGGCGTTGCGGGGTCCGGCGCCGCACCCGCACCGGCCGCGGCTCGGCGGGCCGGGACAGGGCCGGGTCCTGGGTGAGGATGCGCTGGTACAGGGTGCGCAGCTGGTCGCCCGGCTCGATGCCCAGCTCGCCGATCAGCCGGGCCCGCGCCTTGCGGTACTCCTCCAGCGCCTCGGCCTGCCGCCCCACCCGGTACAGCGCGGTCATCAGCAGGGCGACCAGGCGCTCGCGCCGGGGCCGCGCGGCGACCAGGGCGGCCAGCTCGCCCGCCACCTCGTGCGACGTGCCGGGCGGCCCGTGCTCCAGTTCCAGCTCCAGGCACTCCTCGTGCACGGCCAGCCGCTTCTCGTCCAGCGCGTCGGCCACGCCGCGCAGCAGCGTGCTGCCGACGCCGGAGAACGCGGGACCGCGCCACAGCGCCAGCGCCGACCGCAGCTCGGCCACCGCGCGCTGCGGCGCGCCCTCCTTGACCGCCGCCTGCGCCGCGCCGACGTGGTTCTCGAACGCGTGCAGGTCCAGCGCGCCCTCGGGCACCCGCAGCCGGTACCCGGGCGCGCGGGTGTCGACGCTGCGCCTGCCGTCGGGCAGTTGCCGGCGCAGCGAGGAGATGCAGATGTGGATCTGGCTGCGGCACGTGGCCGGCGGTTTCTCGCCCCACACGCCGTCCACCAGGCGGTCGATCGGCACGATCCGGTTCGCCTCCACCAGGAGCAGCGCGAGCACGGTCAGCTGGCGCACGCCGGTGATCTCGACGGCGCTCCCGTCGTGCGTTGCCTCAGGCGGGCCGAGAACGCGGTATTCCATCACTCGCTCCGAATCCCCTGGCGATCTCGTGGATGTCGCGGCCGGCGCGGACGGCCGACGGCGCGGGTCGATCGGGCGCGGCCCGGTGGTCGTGCGGTGCCCGGCGGGACGCCGACGCTGACGTCATGTCATCCCTCCGCACCCGGTCCCCGGGCCACCGCGTCCAGGCCGAGCGCGAGCACGGCCCGGTGGACGCGCCCGGCCAGCCGCACGTCCAGCGACCCGCCCTCCAGCAGCTCGACCAGGACCACCTCGTCGGCGTCCGTCCCGCCGTGCGCGCCGATCAGCACCTGGCCGAGGTCGGTGTCGATGCGCCGCTCGTGCCGCCACGACGCGGCGCGGCGACCGTCCGGGCCGGGACCGCCGTCCGGCACCTCCTGGTGCAGCCGCACGAACGCGCGGTGCTGGTTGTGCTCCAGCAGCCCGAGGTCGTCGACGTAGAGGCGGTGGACCTCGATCAGCACCTCGTCCGGCAAATCGCGGCGGGTGGCGTTGACGATCACCGTGCCCGGTCGCAGCCGGCCGAGGTCCAGCCGACCCCAGCCCGGCTCGGTGACCACGAGCAGGTTGGCCCCCAGCGCGGCGGGCGGCGGACCGGCGTGCACCGACAGCGTCGTGCCGGCCCGCGCCAGCTCGCCGCGCATCCGCCGCTCGACGGACCGGTCCAGCTCCACCCCCGAGGGGTGCACCGACGCGTGCGCCACGTGGGGGAGGTAGCGGGCGATCAGGGACAGGTGCAGGCGGGCGGCCGGGCCGGCGCCGAACACGGCCGCGGTCACCGCGGCGGCCGGGCACAGCTCGCGGATGGCCAGGGTGGCGAGCGCGGCCAGGCCGACCATGCGCAGGCTCGGCGTGGGCAGCAGGCAGACCGGCCCGGTGCCCGCCTCGCCGACCGAGGTCATCGCGGTCGAGACGGCCACCCCGGCGTCGGCCCCGGCGCGTGACCGCTCACCGCCGCCCGCGCGCCGGATCAGCTCCTGCGCGACCACGTCGAGCAGGTCGAACCCGTCGAGCGCGCGGAGGATGTCCCGGTGGCGCAGGCGGAGGATCCGGTCAGGCATGTGTCACGACCTCGGGGTTTCAGGGGGTGCTCGACCCGGATTCATCATCACGGGCTGCCTCTCCGCCCGGTCCTCATCCGCTCCTGACCGCCCGGCGGGGCCCGGTCGCTACCCGGCGGCCTCGGCCGGCAGGTGCGCGGCCCTGCGCAGCACGACCTGCCGCCGCAGCCGGTCGGCCTGCCGGGAGCGGACGCCGGACAGCAGGCCGGCGGCCCGGTCGAGGTCGCGGCGGACGGACCCCACCGCGCCGGCGGCGGCGTGCGCCTCGGACAGCAGCAGGTGGGTGCGGGCCAGCCACAGCACCGACCCGAGCGCGTCGAACACGTCCCGCGCCCGTTCCAGGTGCTCCGCGGCGGCGGTGTTCTCCACCTGCACCAGCGCGATCTCGCCGAGCGCGTAGCCGGCCAGCCCGGCGACCAGCCGGTTGCCCACGTCCTCGCCGACGTTGCGCGCGTGCGCGAGGGTGGCCGCCGCGCCGTCGAGCTGCCCTTCGTCCCGCCGCACGAGCCCGAAGCAGTACAGGGCGTACGCCTCGCCGGACCGGTCGCCGAGGTCGCGCGCCGTCCGCAGGCCGCGGCTGAGCGCCTGCCGGCACAGCGCGAGCTGGTGGGTGTGCAGGTACAGCTCGGCGAACCCGCACAGGACGTCGGCCTCGCCGCGCCGGTGGTCCGCCCGCCCGTACAGCTCCAACGCCTCGTTCAGCAGCGCCTTCGCCTTGCGGACCTCGCCCTCGGCGAGCTGGAACCGGGCCAGGTTCGCCCGCACGGCGGCCTGCCCGACCAGGTCGCCCACCTCGCGCAGGCGGTCGAGCGCGGTCTCGTACCCGCCGCGCACCGGGTCGAACCGGCCACGCCGGCGGTCCACGACCGCCCTGGCGCGCAGCACCATCGCCTCGCCGGGCACGTTGCCGTCCGCCACGAACAGGTCGAGCGCCTCGGCGAAGCTCGCGTCGGCGTCGTCGAGCCGCTGGTGGGCCAGGTGCAGCGCGCCGAACGCGTACCGCGTGGCCGCCGTGCCGGTGCGGTCCCCGGCCCGCAGCGCGGCGGCGTGCACGAGGTCCAGCGCCTCGCGCCAGTCGTCCGGGTGGCCGCGGACCTCGAACAGGCCGGCCGCGGTGAGCGCGAGGTCCCAGCACGGCTCGGACAGCCCGACCGCGGCGGCCTGCCGGATCGCCGCCACGAGCGCGCCCCGCTCGTCGGCCAGCCACGCCGCCGGGTCGCCGACCGGGTCCTGCTCGGCCCACTCGGGCAGGCGCCGGCGCGGAGCGCGGCCGTGCACGGTCACGTAGGAGTCGCCGTGCTCCTTGCGGTGCGCCGCCTCCGCGAGGCTGAGCCAGCCGCCGAGCACCCGGGCCAGGGCGTCCCGCCGGGCGGCGGCCGGCTCGGCCTCGGCCAGGCGTTCCCGCGCGTACGCCCGGATCAGGTCGTGGAAGCGGTAGCGGACCCGGCCGGCGTCGTCGCGCAGCGCCGCCAGCAGCCGCGCCTCGACCAGCTCGTCGAGCAGTTCCTCGGCCTCGCCGGGGCTCGTGTCCAGCAGCGCGGCGGCGGTCCAGCCGGGGAAGTCGGGCGCGTCCGTCAGCGCGAGCAGCCGCAGCAGCCGCCGCACGGGCGCGGCCAGGCCGCGGTGGGTCAGGTCGATGCTGGACCGCAGGTCCACGCCCTGGTGGCTGAACTCGTCCAGCCTGCGGTCCTCGTCGGCCATCCGCCCGGCCAGCTCGCCGATCCGCCGGTGCGGGCGCGCGGCCAGGCGTGCCCCCGCGATCCGCACCGCCAGCGGCAGCCCGCCGCTGTAGCGGACGATGTCGGCGACGGCCCGCTCCTCCGCCCGCACGCGTTCCGCGCCCACCAGGCGGGCGAGCAGCCCGGTGGCGGACTCCGGGTCGAGCGGTTCGACCTCGACGCCGTGCGCGCCGGGCAGGCCGACGAGCCTGCTGCGGCTCGTCACGACCACGCCGCAGGTCGGGCTGCCGGGCAGCAGCGGCAACACCTGCTCCTCGTCGGTGGCGTTGTCCACCACCACGAGCACCCTCTTGTCGGCCAACCGGCTGCGGTACGCGCTCGCCCGCTCCTCCAGCCCGTGCGGGACGGCCGCGTCCGGGGTGCCGAGCGCCCGCAGGAAGCGGCCCAGCAGCTCGCGCGCGCCCTCGGCCCGGTCCGGACCGCGCAGGTCGACGTACAGGTGCCCGTCGGGGAAGTGGCCGCCCACCTCGTGCGCCACCCGCAGCGCGAGGGTGGACTTGCCCACCCCGCCGCGGCCCGACACCGCGACGATCGGCACGGCGTACCGCGCCGCGCCGTCGTCCCGACCGGTCAGGTACCCGACGACGTCGGCGATGTGGTCCTCGCGGCCGACGAAGTCGGCGATGCTGCCGGGCAGCTGGCGCGGGGTGCGGGCGGGCTCCTCGACCGCGGGCGGGCCGGCCTCGGGTTCGGCCGGCCGCAGGTCGAGCGACCCGTCGCTGCACAGCACGGCGCGTTCCAGGTCGCGCAGCTCCTGGCCGGGCTCGATGCCCACCTCGGTGGTGAGCACCGTCCACGCCTGGCGGTACACCTCCAGCGCCTCGGCCTGCCGCCCCGACCGGTACAGCGCGACCATGAGGAAGCTGTAGAGCCGCTCCCGCCACGGGTGCTCGGCGACCAGCGACCGCAGCTCGCCGGTGACCGCGGCGTGCCGGCCCAGCTCCAGCTCCAGCCGCACCCGTTCCTCCGCGGCGGTGAGCCGGGCCTCCTCGAACACGGCGGCGGCGTTGCGGATGAGGTCGTTGTGCAGCCCGTCGAACACCGGGCCGCGCCACAGGCCCAGCGCGCTGCTCAGCGTCTCGGCCGCCTGCTCGATCCGGTTCTCCGCGGCCTGCCGGTGCGCGGTGGCCACCAGCGCGCCGAACCGCTTGCTGTCCAGGTCGTCCTCGCCGACCTCCAGGACGTAGCCGGACGAGCGGGTCTTGATGGCGTTGGGCATCCCGGCGTCGGCGAGCAGCTTGCGCAGCACCGAGACGGACGTCTGCACCTGCCCGCGGGCGGTGGGCGGCGGGTCGTCCCCCCAGACGACGTCGATCAGCTGGTCGACCGACACCACCCGGTTCGCGCGCAGCGCCAGCATGGCGAGCACCACCTGGTCCCGTGGCCCTCCGATCTTGACCAGACGGTGATTCGCGACCAGTTCGAGTGGGCCGAGGATTCTCAAGCCGATTGCGACCACCTCCCACCGAGCCGCCCTTCCGCTGCCGCACCGGCTCCCCGATCGTAGCGAAACAGTAGATTTTTCAAAGGCGACCGCCTCGCCGAAACTTCGCGGCTAACAGATGACGGGTGGATGAGGTACACTCGCGCGCGCCGGGCGGTTGATCGTTCCGTTATCCCGCCCGAATGGGAAGCACCCGGACAACCCGCCCACCGACGCCGGGGTCCGGCCGGCACTGCCCCGGTACCGCTCCCAGTGGCCGCCGCCGCGAACCGGACAAACCGGTCAATCGCCCGAACAAGCCCCGGACCAGCGACTTTACCCAGGTTCAGGGATGTTCTCCAGCGGTTCAGCCGGTCGACGAGTGCCGTCCCAGGCCCCCGCCGACCCCGTCCGCGCACCTCGGCCCGCGTCCGCCCCCGACCCCCGCCACCCGCCGGCAGCCCGCGCGGACCCGTCGCGCGGCACCCCTCCGACCCGCCCGCGCGGCGACCGCCGCCACCGCCGAACAATTCGATTTCCTAATACCGAAGGGCCATCGGGATGAAATGCCGATCGCGTTCCCCACAACGGCTCACACCGACCGGAGGGGAGCCCGCGACAATGCGGGGTGCGCGCCGCGTGTCCGCGCCGCCGGGAATTGCGGCGCGTTTTCACCCCGATGGCCGAGTCCGCCGGGAAGGGCCTCCCGGCGCGCCTGCCCTGGGTGACCGGGGCCGGCGGTGGGCGACGAAGAGCGGATGAGGAGCCGGCGGAGAGCGCCGCGGGGCAACGATGTGCCGTGGCGCGACACCGGAGCCCGTCCGGTCCCCCGCCGACGAACAGGAGCACCCGCATGACCTCAGTCCGGAACGGGCCGGCCCCGCGGCACGAGGAGGCCGAGACCGCGATCCGAGAGGCCCTCGCCGCCGTCGAACGAGCCCACCTCCTGCTCCGCGCGCCCGGCGACCCGCTCATGGCCGCCGTCGACAGCGCCGTGACCTGCGCCGTCTCCCTCATGGTCCTGCGCCAGTCGGGACCGACCACCGACCTGGACGAACTCCGCGACGTCCTGGGCGCGGCCCGCGCCCTGGTCGGCGAGGTCACCTTCGCCCTGCGCGACCGCTTCCCGGGCGACCACGTGCCGCCCGGGTAGCCCCGCGCGTCCACTACCCGGCCGGCCCGGACGACCGCCCGCCACCCCGGACAGCCCTGCACGACCGCTTCCCGGCTGTCCGGACGACCCGTGTTGCCGCCCGGGTAGCCGTGCGGGACGTCAGCCGCGCAGCAGGGCCTCGGCGTCCAACCGGCCCCAGCCGAACCGCGGGTTCCACACCCGGCCGGTGCCCGCGTCCCGGCGGGAGCTGACGCGCAGGCGTTGCTGGACGTCCTCGGGCGTGAGCCGGGGTTCGCGTTGCAGCAGCAGCGCGACCAGGCCCGCCACGAACGGCGTCGCCATGCTCGTGCCCTGGATCGTCACGTACCTGCCGCTGGGGTGCAGGCGCGACGCGAGGCGCGGGTCCAGGGCGAAGCCGCAGTTCGCCGACAGCGCCGCCGTGACGACCTCGCCCGGCGCCACGACGTCCGGCTTCTGCGCCCCCGCCCGCGTCGGGCCGAGGCTGGAGAACGCCGACAACGCGCCCACGGTCGCGTCCGGCACCGCCGCGTCGCCGCCGGGTCCCTCGAACGTCGTGCGGCTGACCAGGGAGCCGACCACGATGGCGCGCTCCTCGGTGGCCGGGATGCCGATGCTGTAGCCGTCGCTCGGCGCGTCGGGGAAGACCTGCCGACCGCCCCGGGTCGGGGTGGCCCAGGCGTGCACCTCGCCGTGCACGACGGTGAGCGGCGTGATCCGGATCGACCACACCTCGCCCACCTTGCCGGTGATCATCACGGTCAGGTTCTGGTCGCGGTTGAGCGGGTTCTCCACGAACTCGGCCACGCACGAGCCGTGCGGGGTCCGGACCTCCTCGCCGTCGGGCGCGAACCGCTGCCCGTCCGGCGTCTCGACGGCCAGGTCCACCTCGTCGCCGCGCGGGATCCACACGTCGCACAGCAGCACGCCGTCGTCCACCACCCGGACCGGGATGACCAGGTCCCGCCCCGGCACGAGCGCGCCCTGCGCGTGGATGCCGTCGCCGCCCTCGTTGCCCGCCGCGACCACGACGATCCGGCCGGGCCCGGAGGCGTGCGCGATCTCGTTCTCCAGCGCGGACGTGCCGTCGTGCGCGCCCCAGTGCCCGCCCAGGCTCAGGCTCACCACGGCCGGCCGGTCGCCCGCGACCTCGAACGCCTGCCGGATGCCCTCGATGAGGTGCTCGTCCAGCAGCGGCTCGCTGCGCACGCCCATCAGCGCCGCGCCGGGCGCGACGCCGCGGAACCGCCGGTCGGGCAGCGCGAGCCCGTTGCCCGCCGCGATCGACGCGCAGTGCGTGCCGTGCCCGCCGGGGTCGCCGGTCGGGACGGGCGGCCCGCCGCGCAGCGCCGCGTTGATCGCGGCCGCGTCGAACGCCCGGTAGGCCGACACCTCGGCCCCGTCGGCGCGCGAGGCGAACAGGAACCGCTCCAGCCTGGTCGTGCCGTCCTCGTGGCGGAAGTCCGGGTGCGACCAGTCGACGCCGCTGTCCACCACCGCCACCAGCACGCCCTCGCCGGTCAGGCCGGCGTGCTCGGGTCGGGCCAGCGCCGCGTCGAGGTGGGTGGCCTCGCCGCGCGCGAGGTCCAGCCGGGGGAACATCTCCTTGGGCGCCTCGGCGCGGCGCAGCCACGGCTGACCGTCCAATTCGGACAGCGCCGTGACCGGCACGGCCGCGAGCACGACCGCGTTGCCCGACGTGGCGGTGTCGGCGGGGGTGGAGACCGCCTCGGCGCCCGACGCCTCCAGCCAGGACACCGCGTCGCGCACCGCGTCCGAGCGCACGACCAGCTTGACGGTGGTCCGCTTGGGCCGTGCCGCGCCCGCCGTCCCCCCGGCCACGTCCAGCGCCCGCGCCACGACGCCGCCCTGCCGCGGTGGCCGTGGCCCGGCGAACGACGCCGCGCCCCTGAGCCGCGCGTCCAGGACCGTGTCCCGCCTGGGTTCCATCGCACCCGCCCCCTTCAGCCGCCGTGCAGCGACCTGAGCGTCCGGGGTCCCTCCACGGCCAGCACCCAGGTCTCGAGACCGATCAGGCGCAGCACCTCGGGCGTGACGTTGCCGATCACGGAGCCCCGACCGGCGCTGACGACCTCCATGCCGATCGCGGCGAGCCGGTCCGCGGCGTGCTCCGGGTCCGTGCCGGGGCGCGGCCGCACGATCGCGCTGCGGCGGTCGTCCGGCCCGGCGGCCCGGCGCCAGCGCTCCAGCTCCGGCGCCACCACGGCTCGCCTCGGCTCCATCCCGGCAGGCTACCTCCGTACGCGTGCACCTCTGTTCGGTCTATCCCTCGTTACGCCGGACGCGTTACCGCCCGTTCGGGCAGCACGAACCGCCCGCACCGCCGCCCTGCGGGGACGCGCAGGTCGCACGGGGTGTCGGTGCCGCTCGACGCGCCGCCGAGGACCGGGCCCGGCGGGGTGGAGGTGGCCGCGCGGTCGGGCGGCGAAGTAACTTCACGCTGTGGCGGAACGGGACGAGGTCATCGCCGGTCGGTACCGACTGGTCGAGTTGGTCGGCCGCGGCGCCGCCGGGGTCGTCTGGCGGGCGCGGGACGAGCGGCTCGGGCGCGCGGTCGCGGTCAAGCTCCTCGGCACCGGTGGCTCGCCGGCCGCGGTCGAGCGCATCGTGCGGGAGGGGCGGGTGGCGGCCCGCCTGCGGCACCCGCACGCGGTCACCGTGCACGACGTCGTGGAGCACGACGGCAAGCCGTGCCTGGTCATGGAGTACCTGCCGTCCCGGACGCTGGCCGAGCTGGTCGACGAGCGCGGTCCGCTGCCCGCGGAGCTGGTGGCGGGCGTCGGCTGGCAGGTGGCGTCGGCGCTGGCCGCGGCGCACGCGGCCGGCATCGTGCACCGCGACGTCACCACGTTCAACGTCCTGCTCGCCGAGGACGGCACCGCCAAGATCGCCGACTTCGGCATCGCGCGGGCCATCGGCGAGAACACCGTCACCGACGCCCGGATCGTCGTCGGCACCCCCGCGTTCCTCGCGCCCGAGGTGGCGGCGGGGCAGGATGCGGTGTTCGCCTCCGACGTGTACTCCCTGGGCGCGACCCTCTACGCGGCGCTGGAGGGCCACCCGCCGTCCGGGACGGCCGAGAACCCCTTCGCGCTGCTGCGGCGCGTGTCGGAGGGCGACGTGGCGCCGATGCGGTTCCCCGGACCGCTGGGCGACGCGCTGATGACCGTCCTGCGGCGCGACCCGGCCGAACGGCCGACCATGGCCGAGTTCCACGAACTGCTCGGCGCGGTGGTGGAGGGGCGGCCGCTGCCGGGCGCGCCCCGGCCCGACGACACCCGGCCGCTGCCCGCGCAGCGCCGCGTGCCGTGGCGCAGGATCGCCCTGCTCGCGGGCGCGGTCGTGCTGGTCGCGGGCGGCGTCGTGATCGGCGACGCGCTGGCCCGCCGCGACCCGGCCGGCAACGCCGAGCCGGCCACCACGACGAGCACGGTCACGGTGAGCGTCACCGCGTCCGGGACGACCACGACCGGCGTCACGACCACCGAGAACACCACCACCCACACCACCGCGCCCACCACGACGACGACCACGATCGCGGCCACCACGACCAGTGCCGCCGCCGCGGCGGGCACGTGCACCGCGAGGTTCGCGTTCACCAGGTCCTGGCCGGGCGGCTACCAGGCCGAGGTGACCGTGCACAACACCAGCGGGCGCGTCCTGACCGGCTGGACCGTGACCTGGCCCCGGCCGGAGGGTCACTCGATCAGCAACCTGTGGAACGGCATCCCCACCGTGGACGACGACTCGGTTACCGTGATCAACGCCGGTCACAACGCACGGCTGGAGGTCGGCGGCACGACCACGTTCGGCTTCACCGCGAACGGCTCCGGCGTGCCCGACCCGGACCTCGACTGCACCTCGCACGGATGAGAGACCATGTCGCCCGACATCGAGACCCACGTCGTCGCCGACCGCGACAGCGGTCCCTACGGGATCACCACCGGCCCGGACGGCGCGCTCTGGTACACCCTGGTCGGCAGCGGCCGGATCGGCAGGCTCGTGCCGGGCGAACAGCCCACGAGCCACCGGCTCGACCCCGGCAGCGGCCCGACGGTCATCGTGGCGGGCCCGGACGGCGCGCTCTGGTTCACCGAGCACCGGGCGCACCGGATCGGCCGGATCACCACCGGCGGCGAGGTCACCGGGTTCACGCCGCCGACGCCCGGGTGCGGCCCCTACGGGCTGGCCGCCGGCCACGACGGCGCGCTGTGGTTCACCGAGATCAACGCCGACCGCATCGGCCGGATCACCACCGCCGGTGACGTCACCGAGTTCCCGCTGCCGCTGACGGGCGCGTTCCCGTCCGCCATCACCGCCGGGCCGGACGGCGCGATGTGGTTCACGCTCAACCAGGCCAACGCGATCGGCCGGATCGACGGCCACGGCGAGGTCACCGTCCACCCGCTGCCCACCGAGGCCGCGGGGCCGGTCGGGATCTGCGCCGACGCCGACGCGCTCTGGTTCGTCGAGATCGCGGCCGGCCAGGTCGGCCGCATCACCACCGACGGGCACGTGACCGAGTTCCCGCTGCCCGACCGCGCCTCCCGGCCGCACGCCATCGTCACCGACGACCGCGGCGACCACTGGTTCACCGAGTGGGGGGCCAACCGCGTCGGCGTGGTCACCGCCGACGGCGCGGTCGAGTCGCACGCGCTGCCCGAAGACCACGCGGAGCCGCACGGCATCGCGGTCGGGCCCGACGGCGCGGTGTGGATCGCCCTGGAAACCGGCGCGCTGGCCCGCGTCGCCCGCCGCTGAGGCGCGGGCTCAGGCCGCGCCGACGTCGTTCCGCCGCACCCCGTTCGGGCGCACGTCGTCCGCCTTGACGTCGTTCGGGCGCACGTCGTTCCGCCGCACGTCATTCGGGCGCACCTCGTTCCGGCGCACGTCGTTCGGCCCCGAGTCGTCCGAGTCGGTCTCGACCGGCCCGACGGCGAGGCCGTACAGCAGCGGCACGTAGACCTCGTCCACCAGGGACGCCACGGCCTCCTCGGTCAACGGCGCGCCGCAGTTGGTCAGGGACTCCGAGCGCACCAGGTCGAGCGGCAGGCGCTTCACCCGCAGCGGCACGTCCACCGGCGGCAGCTCGGACCGGGCGGCCGCCCGGTCCACGATCGCCTCGACCGCCTCGGTCAGCGGCGACGGGTGGGCCAGCCGCTCGGCCAGCAGCGCGGCGACCTCCGGGTGCCGGAACGCCTCCCCCATCACCCCCGCGACCATCTCGTTCATCATCGAGTCGGCCCGGCGGGCGATGGTGGCGAACAGGGCGCGCAGGTCGTCGCGCAGGCTGCCGGTGTCGGGCACCTCCCGCTCCACCGGCACCTTGCGGAACCACGCGGCCAGCACCAGCTCCGCCCGGCCGCCCCAGCGGCGGTAGATCACCGGTTTGCTCGTCCCCGCCCGCGCCGCCACCGCGTCCATGGTGAGCCGGGCGTAGCCGACCTCGCGCAGCTCGTCCCAGGCCGCGTCCAGGATGGCCTGTTCCAGCTCCGCGCCGCGCCGGCGTGACTTCGTCCCTGTCACCCTGCCCCTTTACCCCGCCTTTAGATACTTTGCGTTTCTTATCGCGTCGGTCTACCTTCATGGTAGACACGATCCGTTTCTTATGGGGGAACACCGTTGCTGAGCCGCTTGTTGCGCACCCACCTGCGCCCGTACAGACGTGAGCTGGCGGTAGTGCTCGCGCTCCAACTCGTCGGCACCGTCGCCTCGCTGTACCTGCCGAGCCTCAACGCCGACATCATCGACTTCGGCATCGCCACCGGCGACACCGGCTACATCCTGTCCACGGGCGGCTGGATGGTCGGGGTGTCGGTCGTCCAGATCCTCGCGTCCGTGGGCGCGGTCTACTACAGCGCCCGGGTCGCGATGAGCTTCGGCCGCGACGTCCGCGCGGCCGTCTTCCACCGCGTCGGCGCGTTCTCCGCCCGCGAGGTGGCCACGCTCGGGCCGTCGTCCCTGATCACCCGCACCACCAACGACGTGCAGCAGGTGCAACTGCTGGTGGTCATGGGCTGCACGATGCTGATCAACGCGCCGATCATGTGCGTGGCGGGCATCGTGATGGCGCTGCGCGAGGACGTCGGCCTGTCCTGGCTGCTCGTGGTGTGCGTGCCGGCGCTGGCGATCGCGGTGGGCCTGATCGTCGTCCGGATGGTGCCGCAGTTCCGGCTGATGCAGGAGCGCATCGACGGGGTCAACCGGGTGCTGCGCGAGCAGCTCTCCGGCATCCGCGTGGTGCGGGCGTTCGTTCGGGAACGCGCGGAGACCCGCCGGTTCGCCGAGGTCAACGGCGCGCTGACGGACACCGCGCTGCGCGTGGGCAGGCTCCAGGCGCTGATCTTCCCGGTGGTGATGCTGCTGCTCAACGCCTCCAGCGTGGCCGTGCTGTGGTTCGGCGCGTTCCGCGTCGACTCCGGCGAGATGCAGATCGGCGCGCTGACCGCGTTCCTGAGCTACCTCATGCAGATCCTCATGGCGGTGATGATGGCGACCTTCATCTCCATGATGGTCCCGCGCGCCGCCGTGAGCGCCGAGCGGATCAACGAGGTGCTCGACACCGAGTCGTCGGTCCTGCCGCCGACCGCGCCGCTGTCGGAGCTGCCCCGCCGGCCCTCGGTGGAGTTCCGCGACGCCGAGTTCCGCTACCCCGGCGCGGACGAGCCCGTGCTGCGCGACATCAGCTTCCGGGCCGAGCCCGGGCAGCGCACGGCGATCATCGGCAGCACCGGCACGGGCAAGACGACCCTGCTCAACCTCGTGCCCAGGCTGATCGACGTGACCGGCGGCGGGGTGTTCGTCAACGGCGAGGACGTCCGCGGCATCGACACCGACGCCCTGTGCGCGCGCATCGGTCTGGTGCCGCAGCGGCCGTACCTGTTCACCGGCACGGTCGCGTCCAACCTCCGCTACGGCAACCCCGACGCCACCGACGAGGAGCTGTGGGAGGCGCTGGAGATCGCGCAGGCGCGCGACTTCGTGGCCGACATGCCGGGCGGGCTGGACGCGGCGATCGCCCAGGGCGGCACGAACGTCTCGGGCGGCCAGCGGCAGCGGCTGTCGATCGCGCGGGCGTTGGTGCGCAAACCCGACATCTACCTGTTCGACGACGCGTTCTCCGCGCTCGACCTCGCCACCGACGCCCGGCTGCGCGCCGCGCTCGCGCCCCACACCCGGGACGCGGTGGTGATCGTCGTGGCGCAGCGCGTCTCCACGATCCTCGACGCCGACCGGATCGTGGTGCTCGACGACGGCAAGGTCGTCGGCATCGGCACCCACCACGAACTGCTCGACTCCTGCCCCACCTACGTGGAGATCGTGGAGTCCCAGCTGACCTCGGAGCAAGCGGCATGACTGCACCCACGACCTCCAGATCCGCTCCCCCGCCCCGGATGGGCGGCGGCATGCCCGGCATGGGCATGCCGATGGGCAAGGCGGAGAACTTCGGCCCCTCGGCGCGCCGGCTCGTCCAGCGGATGCGGACCGACCGGTCGGCCCTGCTCGTCGTCATCGCGCTGGGCGTGATCAGCGTGGCGTTCGCGGTGGCCGGCCCGAAGATCCTGGGCCACGCCACCGACATCATCTTCGAGGGCGTCCTGGGCCGGCTGCGCGGCACGCCCGGCGCGGGCATCGACTTCGCCGCGCTGGGCAGCGTCCTGCTGTGGGTGATGGCCCTGTACCTCACCTCGTCGCTGTTCGGCTGGTGGCAGGGCCGCGTGCTCAACAACGTGGTGCAGCGGTTCGTGTTCCGGCTGCGCGCCGACGTCGAGGACAAGATCCACCGGCTGCCGCTGCGCTACTTCGACGGCCAACCGCGCGGCGAGCTGCTGTCCCGCGTCACCAACGACATCGACAACGTCTCCACGACGTTGCAGCAGACCCTGAGCCAGTTGCTCACCTCGCTGCTCACGGTCATCGGCGTGCTGGTGATGATGCTGACGATCTCGCCGCTGCTGACCCTGATCGCGCTGCTGCTCATCCCGATCTCGGTGGTGGCGACGGGACGGATCCGCAAGCGGTCGCAGGCGTTGTTCGTGGCGCAGTGGAAGCACACCGGCGCGTTGAACGCCCACATCGAGGAGGCGTTCACCGGCCACCAGCTGGTGAAGGTCTTCGGCCGGCAGCGCGAGTCGGAGGAGGAGTTCAAGCGCCGCAACGACGAGCTGCTCGGCTCGGCGATGGGCGCGCAGTTCGTCTCCGGCCTGATCATGCCGATGATGATGTTCCTGTCCAACGTCAGCTACGTCGCGGTCGCGGTGGTGGGCGGGCTGCGCATCACCTCCGGCGCGATGACGCTGGGCGAGGTGCAGGCGTTCATCCAGTACTCCCGCCAGTTCACCCAGCCGCTGACCCAGGTGGCGTCGATGGCGAACCTCATGCAGTCGGGCGTGGCGTCGGCCGAGCGGGTGTTCGAGCTGCTCGACGCCGAGGAGCAGGAGCCGGACCCGGCGGAGGCGACGCTGCCCGCGCAGCGCCGCGGCCGGGTGGAGTTCGAGCACGTCAGCTTCTCCTACCGGCCCGAGCAGCCGCTGATCGAGGACCTGTCGCTGGTGGCCGAACCCGGTCAGACGGTGGCGATCGTGGGGCCGACCGGCGCGGGCAAGACCACGCTGGTCAACCTCATCATGCGGTTCTACGAGCTGGACGCGGGCCGCATCACGCTGGACGGGGTGGACATCACCGCGCTGAAGCGGGAGGACCTGCGCTCGCAGACCGGCATGGTGCTCCAGGACACCTGGCTGTTCGGCGGCACGATCCGCGACAACATCGCCTACGGCAACTCCTCGGCCACCGAGGAGGAGATCGTCGCCGCGGCGAAGGCCACCTACGTGGACCGGTTCGTGCGGACCCTCCCGGACGGGTACGACACCGTCATCAACGAGGAGGCGACGAACGTCAGCGCCGGCGAGAAGCAGTTGCTCACCATCGCGCGGGCGTTCCTGGCCAACCCGTCGCTGCTGATCCTGGACGAGGCGACCAGCTCGGTGGACACCCGCACGGAGTCGTTGGTGCAGCACGCCATGGCGGCCCTGCGCTCGTCGCGGACGAGCTTCGTCATCGCCCACCGGCTGTCGACGATCCGGGACGCCGACGTGATCCTGGTGATGGAGGCCGGGCGGATCGTGGAGCAGGGCAGCCACGACGAGCTGATGGCCGCCGGCGGGGCGTACCACCGGCTGTACGCGGCCCAGTTCGCCGCGGCGGTCTGACGCGCCGGTCCGACGCGGCGGTCCGACGCGGCGGTCCGACGCGGTGAAGGCGGTGGCCCGGGGGGTGCCGGCCCCCCCCCGACCCGCTCACACCAGGAACTATCCCAGGCAGCCCTAGGTGAAAAGGGCCACGCAGGTACGGT
>NZ_JBHYXZ010000030.1:42824-70558 GCF_042752395.1 Actinosynnema sp. NPDC059335
GCGGGGTCTGTGCGGGCGGGGGGGGCCGCGGGCCGGGGGGGCGCGGTCCGGGGGCGGGCGGCGGGCGGGGGGGGGGGGGGGGGGGGCGGGCCCCCCCCCCCCCCCCCCCGGACCGGCTCAGTCGAGGAAGTAGCCGAGGCTGCCCTCGGTGATCTGGCCCTCGCAGTTCGGGTCGAACGACTCCATGTGGTCGCCGTTGGCCCGCACCACGCACCGGTAGATCGGGTGGCTGCCCGCGACCGCGCCGTCGTGGGCGTAGCCGAGCAGGCCGACGCGGGTCCGGCCCTCGCAGTTGACGTCGTAGGACGTGAAGTTGTCCCAGCCCCCGGTCACGCAGCGGTACAGCGCGTGGGTGCCGGGCGCCTGGCTGGTCAGCAGCCGGCCCAGGGCGCTCTCGACCACGTAGCCGGACGGCGCGCCGGTGACCGACGTGAGGTGGTCGCGGCCGCCGAGGTAGCGGACCGCGGTGACGGTCGACGGGCCACCGGTCGTCGCGCCGGTGTAGAGCAGGCGGTTGGGCGAGCCCGCGCCCGGGTTGGTGATCTTGTTGGGCGTGGCGGCGTTGACCAGCACGGCCTGCACGGTCGCCGGCGCGTCACCGGGGTGGGTCGCCAGGTACAGCGCCGCCGCGCCCGCGACGTGCGGCGCGGCCATCGACGTGCCGCTGATGGTGTTGGTGGCGGCGTCGCCGGTGTGCCACGCCGACGTGATGTCCTGACCGGGCGCGAACAGGTCGCTGCACGTGCCGTAGTTGCTGAACGAGGCCCGCGCGTCGGTGATCGTGGAGGCGTTGACCGTGATCGCCTCGCCCACCAGCGCGGGGCTGAAGCCGCACGCGTCGGTGTTGGAGTTGCCCGCCGCCAGGGCGTAGGTGACGCCGGAGGCGATGGAGTTGCGCACGGCCGTCTCCAGCGGCGCGGTGGCCGCGGACGCGGGCGCGCCGAGGCTCATGTTCGCCACCGCCGGCTTCACGGCGTTCGCGGTCACCCACTCGACGCCGCTGATCACCTGGGCGAACGTGCCGGAGCCCGCGCAGTTGAGCACGCGGACGGCGACGAGCCGCACCTCCTTGGCCACGCCGTACTGGCTGCCGCCGACCGTGCCGGCCACGTGCGTGCCGTGGCCGTTGCAGTCGGTGTTGGTGCCGTCCACCGCGTCGTAGCCCCAGGACGCCCGGCCGCCGAACGTCGCGTGCGTGGTGCGGATGCCGGTGTCGAGGATGTACGCGCGCACGGTGGCCGCGGTCGTGTCGTAGCCGTAGGACGCGTTCAGCGGCAGGTCGCGCTGGTCGATCCGGTCCAGGCCCCACGACGGCGGGTTCGGCTGGGTGTCGACCGCCTGGACCAGGCCGTCCTGGCTGACCGACCGCACCGCCGGGTCGGCGGCGAGTCTCCTGGCCTCCTTCTCATCGGCGCGGACGGCGAAGCCGCGTAACGCGTGCCGCCACGTGGCCGTGACCGTGCCGCCGTGCTTCGCGGTGAGGTCGGCGGCCTGGACGGCCACGTCGTCCTTGAGCACCACCAGGTAGTGCCCCGGCACGGCCGTGCCGGGCGCGGCGAGCTTGACGTCGCCTTCGGCCGCGCCCGCCGGCGGCGTGCCGACCAGGAGGCCGGCGGTGAGCGCCAAGGCGCCCAACACCCCGTTCACCACAACGGTTGTGCGCTTCATCGAAACCTCCGCAGGGTTGAGATCCGACCACCGAGCGTGACACGCCGTGAGCGCTTCGCGACGAGGCCGGTGCGGGAGCCCGAAGGTCGCGCGGACCCCTACCCCAGCCCGAACCGCTCGGCGAACGCCGAGAGCTGGTCGCGCTGCTCGGCCGGGTCCGGGCTGGTGGCGCTCACCACGACCCGCGTCACGCCCTGCTCGGCGAGCCCCGCCACCTGGTCCGGGCCCAGGTCGATCGAGCCCCAGCGGGTGTGCTCCAGGGCGTCCGGGTCACGGCCGGCCTCGGCGGCGGTCGCCCGCGCGAGGTCCCACCGGGCCGCGCGCTCGTCGGGCGTCGGCATCCCGCCGGGGAAGTACCCGTCGCCACGGCGCCCGGCCCGGCGCGCGGCGGCCCGGCTCGACCCGCCGACGTGGATCGGCAGGCGCGCCACCCCGTGCGGCTTGGGGAAGCTGCACAGGTCCTCGAACGAGAAGAACTCGCCGTCGAAGCTCACGCCCTCCTCGCCGCCCTCCCACAGCAGCCGCAGCACGTCGATCGCCTCGTCGGCGCGGCGACCGCGGGTGGCGAAGTCCACCCCGACCGCGCTCGCCTCGCCCGGCAACGTGCCCAGCCCCACGGTCAGCAGCCGCATCCGGCCCTTCGACAGCACGTCGACCGTCGCCAGGCGTTTCGCCAGCACCACCGGGTGGTGGTAGGGCACCAGCAGCACGCCCGTGCCCAGCAGGATCCGCTCGGTCGCCGCGGCGATGAAGCTCAGGCAGTCCACGGGGTCCGCGTAGGGCAGGGCGGGCGGGATCGGGTGCGCGCCGACGGTCGCCCCCGGGTACACGGCGATGTGCTCGGGCAGGTAGACCGCCTCGAACCCGCACGCCTCCGCGTGCCGGGCGTAGGCCACCATCCGGTCGGGGTCCACGCCGAAGTGGGGCGTGCTGTAGCTGACGGCGAACTCCATGGACCCCGACCGTAGGTGGTGACGCGGACGTCAAGGCAAGGCGCGTCAGACCAGGGTGATCGCGTACACCTCCACCCTCGGGTCGTCGGGCAGGGTGATCGAGTGCACCGCCTTGGCCGGGTCGAGCGGCACGGAGACGCCGAACAGGCGCACCGGCGGGCCGTCCACGCCCTGACCGCGCTTGATGCGGTGCGGCATCTCCAGCAGCACCGTGCCGCCCGAACCCGCCCAGTCCCCCACCGCCACCGACGCCTCGGCGGTGCTGCCGTCGGCGTACCGGATCGTCACGCCGGCCGTCACCGGGCCGTTGTGCGACGCCGCCACGAGCCGCAGCGCGGCGTGCTGCCCGGCGGGCAGCAGCAGGGCCTGGCCGCGCGCCTCCACGAAGTTCGGCGCGGTCCCGGTCGCGTCCGGCGCCTGGTAGGTCACGCCGCCGAGCACCGCGGGACCCGCGGCGGGCAGCAGCGCGGCGTCGTAGCTCCAGCCCTGGCCGTCGAAGTCGCCCTGGTCGGACGCCGCGACCGTGGCCGTGCCGTCGTGGTTGTACTCGCCGGCGAGGTCCACGGCGCACTGCTCCCCGGCCACCGCGCACGTGGCCGCGCGCCGCAGCTCCACCACGGCCTCGCGCACGACGGTGTCGGGCCCGCTCACCGCGACCCGGACCGGGTAGCGGCCGATCGGCGTGCCGGCGGGCACGGTCACCACCACCTGTTCCGTGCGCTGGGTCGGCAACCGGCCGGAGTGGATCACGAAGTGCCGCGTCGTCGTGGCCGACCAGCCGGCCGGCGCGGTCGCCGACACGTCGACGGGCACCGCGCCCGGCGCCTGGGCGAGCACGTCCAGGGTCAGCGCCACGGTCTGCGGCGCGTCCGCCGTCGGCACGACCGCCGTGGACTGCCGCAACGACGCGTCGACGTGCCGCCGGGCGTCGGCCTGCGCGCGGTTGACCGACGGCGGCTCCGCGCCCGGCCCGGTGCCCCACGACGACGGCGTGGCGCCGAGTTCGTGCGCCAGCGTGCCGCCGCCGACGACGGTGTCCCAGTCCAGCCACGTCTTGCGCACGTCCCGGCCGTTGAACGCGACCCGCTGCACGTACCGGTTGGCGTCGCTCGCGCCGGGCGCGGTGATGGTCAGCGTGGCGCGTCCCGTCCGGACGGTCGCGCCGGGGAACTGCGGGCTGGACAGCGCCAGGAAGTCGCCGCCGCTCATGGTCGGGTACAGGCCGAGCGACGAGAACACGTACCAGGCCGACATCGTGCCCAGGTCGTCGTTGCCGGTCATGCCGTCCGGGCCGGTGGTGAACAACGTCATCGCCGCGCGCACCACGGTCGCCGTCTTCGCGGGCGTGCCCGTGGACAGGTAGAAGTACGGCGCGAGCAGGTCCGGTTCGTTGTTGGGGTTGTAGGTGGGCTTGCCGTAGTAGTCGTAGGGCTGGGTGATCCAGTCCTCGCGCACGGTGCGGGCCGGGTCGGCGAGCAGCTCGTCGTAGGCGAAGAACGCGTCCAGCCGCCGCTCGGCCGCCTGCCGCCCGCCCATCAGCCGCACCAGACCGTTCGGGTCCTGCGGCACCAACCACTGGTACTGGAACGCGCCGCCCTCGTGGAACTGGTGGCCCGCCGCCACCGGGTCGTACGGCGTCACCCACGTGCCGTCGACCGTGCGGGGGCGGAAGTGGCCGGTCGAGGCGTCCCACAGGTTGCGGTACCACTGCCCGCGTTCGGCGAACACGCGCGCGTCGTCACGCTTGCCCAGGCCCGCCGCCATGAGCGCGAGCGCCGCGTCCGCCGCCGCGTACTCCAGCGTCGCCGACGCCGGGTGCACGCAGTCGTTGTCGCCGCCCTTGTGCGCGCAGTCCACGCCCAGCTCCAAACCGGACGGGATGTAGCCGCGGTCGAGGTAGTGCTCCACACCGGACCGCCCGTTGTACGGCGAGTCCGCGGGAGGGACGGTGGTGGCGTTGCGCCTGAGCAGCTCGTACGCCTCCTCCTCGTGGCCCGCGAGCAGGCCCTTCGACCACGCCTCCACCAGGAACGGCGTCACCGGGTCGCCGGTCATGATGTTGGTCTCGCTGTTGGCCAGCGCCCAGCGCGGCAGCCACCCCCCGTCCCGGCCGCTCGCCACCACCGAGAGCGCCACGTCCCGCGCCACCTGCGGTTCCAGCAGTTCGAGGAGCTGGTTCTGCGGTCGGTAGGTGTCCCACAGCGACAGGTTCTGGTACGGCGTGAAGTCCCGCGCGGTGTGCGGGAGGCCGTCGAAGCCCAGGTAGCGGCCGTCCACGTCGCCGGCCAGGTTCGGGTGCAGCAGCGAGTGGTAGAGCGCGGTGTAGAACGCGGTCCGCCGTTCCGCCGTGCCGCCGTCGATCCGGACCGCGTTCAGCCGCTCCACCCACGCCTGGTGCGCCTTGGCGCGCGTGGCGTCGAAGTCGTAGGAGTCGCCGGTCTCCGCCGCGAGGTTCTTCCGCGCGCCCTCCGGGCCGGTGTAGGACAGGCCGACCTTGAGGACCACGTCCCGGTCGGCGGTCGCGTCGAAGGTCACCCACGCGCCGTTGCCGCCCTGGCCGGCCGCGTCCGGCACGCCCGGCGACCGCGTCGTGCCGCGCCACGTGCCGAAGGCGGAGAACGGGCGGTCGAACGTGGCGGTGAAGTACACGGTGTGCTCGTCGCGGCCGGCGCAGAACCGCCCCGCCCTGATCCGGCCCTCGACGGTCCGGTCGCCGACGACGTGCACCTCGGAGTCGAGCACCTGCTGGTTGGCCTTGCCGGTGTTGAACAGCACGTTCGCCTGCGCGCCGGCCGGGAACGCGTACCGCTGCCAGCCGGTCCTCGGGGTGGCGGTCAGCTCGGCGTTCACCCCGTAGCGGGACAGGCCGACGCGGTAGTAGCCGGGGCGGGCCTCCTCGTCGGCGTGCGAGTAGCGCGACCGGTAGCCGGCGGTGTCAACGTTGTCCACGGGGCCGGTCGTCGGCATCACCGGCAACTCCCCCGCCACGCCGCAGCCGACGCCGGACAGGTGCGTCTGGCTGAACCCGTGGATCTCCTGCTGCAGGTAGTCGTACCCGCCCTGGCCGCCCGTGTCGGGACTGACCTGCACCATGCCGAACGGCATGCTCGCACCGGGGAAGGTGTTGCCGAAGTTCTGAGTGCCGACGAAGGGGTTGACCAGCGTCGTCGGGTCCACCGGGTCGGGTGAGGCAGGTTCGGCGGCGGGTTTGGTGGCGGGTTTGGTGGCGGCGGGGTCGGCGGCGGCGGTAGCGGGGTCGGCGCTGGCGGTGGCGGGGTCGGCGGTAGCGGGGTCGGCGGTGGCGGTGGCGGGGTCGGCGGTGGCGGTGGGTGCGCTTGACAGGGCCAGGGCGGCGGCCAGCAGGAGCGTGGTGCCTCGGCGGAGCGGCATCGGCAGGGAGCCTCTCTGGGTGACAACGTTGTCAGGTGATCCGCGTGCCCGATCACCGCCTCGACTCTCGCGCACCGCTCCCCCGTTCGTCCAGCCCCGATTCGGTCAGGTGGCGCACGCCGTCCCCGGTCGACCGGCGGGCGGCTGCCTCCAGGGCCGCCACCAGGCGGCGGCCCGGGTAGTCGGACAACGCGGGGTGCCGGTACCGGTGGTAGCAGTTCCAGTAGCTCGCGGCCCGCTGCCGGGTCAGCTCGGTGAACGGCGCGTTCTCCCCGGCGAATGCCCCCGTAGATACCGAACCCGCCCGTCGTGGTGCCGGGTGTACAGCCAGTCCAGGACCGTCCGTTGCAGGGGTGACAACGCTTTATGGGAGCAGCAGGCCCGCGAGTCGGTCCGGGTTGCTGATCCGTGCCTCGACCATGGAGGGCGGATCAAAAGCGTCCTCGCCGGACGGGCAGATCAGCAGGATGACGGGGGTGGGTGGTGAAGCCCCGGTTGCGTCGTTGGTCGGGTTTCGTGTCATCCCGCCGACCTCCACAAGGGCTACCGCACGCGTCAAGGGGGCCGTTCCAGCGTCAGGTGCGGTAGGGCTGGGAGTGCCCCCTTGACACGCGCGGTAGGGCTGCGCCAGGTCGGCGGGATGACACGAAGCCCTCCTTTGGGGGAAGTGCGTGTTCGCGTGGCCGGTAGGGGTGGGAGGGATTGGTGCCGGAAGGGGCGGACAACGAGGGGTGTGGAGGTGTTGGAGAGGCTTGACCTGGTGGGATCGCAACAGTAGTTTCGAAACATGTCTTTCGACCGGCGCAAGCTCACCGATGCGCACGACCTCCGCGCGCTCAGCCACCCGCTCCGGGTGCGGCTGATGGAGCTGCTCGCCCGGGAAGGACAGCTCACCGCCACCGAGGCGGCGACCGAGTTGGGCACCACGCCGGCGAACTGCTCGTTCCACCTGCGCCTGCTGGCACGTCACGGCTTCGTGGAGGAGGCGGACGGCGGGGTCGGCCGGCAGCGGCCGTGGCGGTTGGTCGAGCAGGAGACGCAGATCGTCACGCGCGACCTCGACCCGGAGGGGCTGTCGGCGTTGCGGGCGCTGGACGAGTTGCGCTGGGTTCGCCGCCAGCACCGGCAGGCCGAGTGGTGGCGCACCAGGGACGAGTACCCGGAGCGGTGGCGGGGGGCCGCGTCCGAGTCGTTCGCCGTGCTGCACCTGACCGTCGACGAGGTGGTCGAGTTGCGGGACGCGTTGCAAGAGGTGATCAACCGCTACGTGGAGCGCGGTGCGCCGTCCCAGCGACGGGCCGGCACCGCGCCCATCGACATCGCGGTGTCCATGATGCCGCTCCGACGACCACACCCAGGGGGAGAAGATGACTGAGTACCGCGACTTCGCGGCCAGGCAGCGGTTCCGCTCGAACGTCGCGCTGTCGCCGGACGGCACGTTCGTGGCGTACGCGGCCAACACCGACGGGCCGCACAACCTGTACGTGGCGCCCGTGGCGGGAGGCCCGGCCCGCAAGCTGACCGACCACGCCGAACGCTCGGTGCGGCAGGTCGCGTGGTCGCCGGACGGCCGCCGGCTGCTCTACACCGCCGATTTCCAGGGCGACGAGCAGTTCCAGCTCTACCTGGTCGACGTCGACGGCGGCCCGGCCCGGCGGCTCACCCACGCGCCCGGACGCCAGCACGTGCTCGGCTCCTCCATCCACGGCTACGACGCGCCCTCGCCGTTCACGCCGGACGGCCGGAGCGTGGTCTACGCGGCCAACGACCGCGACCCGGCCGTGCAGGACGTGCTGGTGCAGGACCTCGACACCGGGGCGGTCCGGCGGGTCGAGTCGATCGAGGGCACGTTGCTGCACGCCGTCTCGGTGTCGCCGGACGGCCGCTGGCTGCTCACCTCGGGTTCGCACGGCAACAACGACTCCGACCTCGGTCTCGTGGACCTGCACGAGCCGGACGCGCCGCTGTGGGTCCTGACCGCGCACGAGGGCAAGCGGCTGCACGTCCCCGGCCCGTGGGCGGCCGACTCGTCCGGTTTCCTCCTGCTGCACGACACCGGCGGCGAATTCCTCGCGCTGGGGTCGTACTCCCTGGCCACCGGCGCGATCACGGACCTGGCGACGCCGCCGTGGGACGTCGAGCACGTGGCCGCCGGCGGCGGGGTGCGGGCCTGGACGGTGAACGAGGACGGCGTCTCACGGCTGTTCGTGCTGCGGGACGGGAAGCTGGTCACGTTGCCGGAGCTGCCGTCCGGGGTGATCGAGTCGCTGTCCGTCGTGGGCGACGTGGTGACGTTCCTGCTGGCGACCGGCGCGCGGCCGTTCGAGGTGGTCGCGCTGGACCTGGCCGCGAACGAGCTGCGCCACCTGACCTCCAGCGCGCCGTCGGTCCGGGCGGACTTCGTGGAACCCGAGCTGGTGCGCTACCCGACGCACGACGGCCTGGAGGTGCCCGCGTGGCTGTACCGGCCGCGCGGCGACGACGTCCGCGGCGTGGTGATCTCCATCCACGGCGGGCCGCAGGCCCAGGAACGGCCGCAGTACAACTACTCCGGGCTCTACCAGTACCTGGTCGCGCGGGGCATCGCGGTGCTCGCGCCGAACGTGCGCGGGTCCACCGGGTACGGCAAGACCTACGCGCAGCTCATCCTGCGCGACTTCGGCGGCGACGAGCTGGGCGACTTCGAGCACGCGGTGAAGTTCCTGCACGGCCTGGGCTGGGTGGACCCGGCGCGGATCGCGGTGTGGGGCGCGTCCTACGGCGGTTTCGCGACCCTGTCGTGCCTGTCCCGGATGCCGTCGCTGTGGGCCGCGGGCGTGTCGCTGGTGGGTCCGTCCAACCTGCTCACGATGGCGCGGTCGGTGCCGGAGACGTGGCGGGCCGAGATGGCCGACTGGGTCGGCGACCCCGACACCGAGCCCGACTTCCTGCTGGAACGCTCGCCGATCACCTACGCCGACGCCATCACCGCGCCGCTGTTCGTGATCCAGGGAGCCAACGACCCGCGGGTGGTGAAGGCGGAGAGCGACCAGATCGTAGCCGCCCTGCGCGGGCGCGGGGTGGAGGTGCGGTACGACGTCTACGCCGACGAGGGCCACGGTTTCACCAACCGGGCGAACGAGGTCAAGGCGATCGGCGACCTGGCGGACTTCCTGGTGTCCCACCTCGACGGCGCGGCCTGACCGACCCGTCGTCCACAGTGGACGCCCGGTGCGCACGGCCCGCGCCCGGTAGCGTGGACGGCCGGACGGGTCGCGCGGGAAGGGGTCGAGGTGCCGGGACTGCGGCGGACGGTGCTGGTCGGGGCGGTGGCGGTGGCGCTCGGGGCGTGCACCGCGCAGCCGGACGCGGCCCCGCCGCCGACGTCCTCCACGACGACCGCGGCGTCGACCGGCGGCACGCCGTCCGCCGAGCGGGTCCACGTGTCGTTGGGCGACTCCTACGCGACCGGCTACCGGCCGGTGGACGAGGGCGACGCGCGGGACGGCTTCGCCTACCTCGTCGCCGAGCGGTCGGGGTCGCGGCTGGTCAACGTGGCGTGCAGCGGGGCGACGTCCGCGCAGATGCGGTCCGAGCCCGGCTGCGCGCCGGCCAACCGCGGCCCCGGCGCGCCCGACCCGGCCGGCCGCACGCAGCTCGACGCGGCGGTGGCGGAGCTGCGGGCGAACCAGGGCCGGGTCGGCCTGGTGACGGTCCTGATCGGCGGCAATGACCTGGCGCCGTGCGCGCGGGCCCAGGACGCGCTGACGTGCGCGTCCCAGGCCGTCGAGCAGGTGCGGGCGAACCTGGCCGCCGTCCTGCCCGTCCTGCGCGAGGCCGCCGGTGACGCCCCGATCGTGGGCCTGACCTACCCGGACGTGTTCCTCGGCGCGTGGGTGTCCTCGGCGTTCCCGAACGGCCGGGACCTCGCCCGCCTGTCGGTGTCGTTGTTCCGGGACTTCTTCAACGCCGCGCTCAGGGCCGAGTACGAGGAGGTCGGGGCGACGTTCGTGGACGTCACCGCGGCGACCGGCGGCTACGGGCCGTTGACCGAGACCACCCAGGACCCGACCTACGGCCCGATCCCGACGCCGGTCGCGAAGGTCTGCGAGCTGACCTACTTCTGCCGGCTCGCCGACGTGCACCCCACCCCGGCGGGGCACGAGGCGATCGCCGAGGCGGTGCTGGCCGCGACCGGCGGCTGACCACCGCGCGGCGTCAGCCCCGGTCCTGCATGCACTCCAGCCAGGACGCGGTGCTGACGACGATCTCGACCGCGGCCGTGTCGGTCACCACCCCGTCCGACACCCAGATCAACGGGCGGTACACGCCCATCGGGACCGACGTCGGACCCTGCACGGAGATCCACCCGTTGACCATGACCCCGCCGTCGTCCGGGTCGGGGTGGTTGGAGCCGGGCGGGAGGTGGCTCTGCAGGGCCGTCCAGCCCGGCGGCAGGTCGCGCATTCCGAAGTCGAGGTCGGTCGACCACTGGCCGGTCACCGCGAAGATCAGGTAGGACCGGTGGACCCCGTCGCCGGAGTTGTGCAGCACGCACATCCGCTGCGGCAGGTCCCACTTCTCCAGTTGCCAGGTGCGCGCCGTCGCTCCCGCCGACGCGGAGGCCGACGAGCCGAGCAGGGGCAGCACCAACGCCGTGACCAGGGCGAGCACCGATCCGACGACCCGAGGAGTTGATCTCACTGAATCCTCCCGATCCGGTGGGGGCACCAACCCGGCCGAAACTACCGATCGGATCTCAGAGACCACTGAGACGCGGGCTCACCCCCGTCGAACGCCCAGCAGCGCGCGCAGTTGCGCGCCGACCCGCCGGCCCGCCAGCCGGACCGGGGCCACGACGGACGCGCGCACCCAGCGCGCCGGCGCCACGACCACGGCCCGCCACACCCTCCCGAGCAGCCGGCCGACCGGCGCCACCGCCACCCGCCAGAGCCAACGGACGGGCGTGACCACCACCGCCCGGAACGCCCGGGCCAGCAGCCGCCACGCCCAGGCCACGGCGTCCCCGATCACCCGACCGACTGCCCGCAGCGCCCGCCCCACCACACGGAACGCCCACCACAACGCCTCGCCGAACAGCCGCGCCAGCCACCACAACCCCGCGCCGAGCGCGCGCAAACCACGCACCACCACGTTGTGCCAGCACCACGCGAGCGGCCGCAGCAGCACGGCCCGCAGGAACCGACCGACCACCGCACCGGCCCGGCGCGACCACCGCCCGACCGGCCGCAGCAGCCGACGCAGACCCCGCCCCGCCGGCCTCAGCGCGAACCGCGCCACCGCCCGCAACGCGCGCCGCACGCCGTCGAACACCACGGCGACGCCGCGACCCACCCACCCGGCCAGCCACCGCACCGCCACCCGGAGCGGCCGCAGCACGAACCGGACCAGCACCCCGCCGCACCACCGCAGCCCGTGGCCGACCGGCGTGAACATCCGGTGCCACAGGAACCGGCACACCGCGCGCACGCCGTCCCACACCCACGCCAGCACCACGCCCAACGGGCGCAGCAGGAACCGCCGCACCGCCCGCCCGGCGACCTTGAGCCCCTCCCACGCCACCCGCACCGGCACCACGACCACCACGGCGACGGCCCGCGCCACCCACACCGCCCACCGCGGCGGCTGCACCTCGTTCACCCCACTTGAACGCGGCCCGGCGTCGATCGGTGCCGTTGACGCAGGTCACACCACACACCACCACCGGACGACCACGCTGCGGAACCGGGCACCGGCCCGGCGACCTCAGGCCGAACCGACCGGCAGCAGGTAGACCAAGGTGTCGTCCACGCCGTCCAACAGGAACACGTCGTGCGCCAGGTCGTCGTAGAACCCGCCGACCATTCCGAGCGACAGCGACACGCCCGCCGCGACCAGGGCCAGGTTCTGCGCCAGGTGACCGGCCTCGGCGAACCCCAGCCGCACCGCCCGCAACCCGTAGTCGCGGCGCAGGTCGCCGATCCGCACGTAGAGCCCGAGCAGCGCGGGTGTGGTCACGAGGTCCACGCCGCCGGTCAGCGCGGCCCGCGCCCCGAACCAGGACGAGGTCGCCGCCACGTCCGCGACGTCGGGCGCGGGCGCGACCGCGACCAGCCGCCGGTCGCGCTCGTCCACGTCGTACACGCCCGGCTCCAGGCCGTCGACCGCCCACGCCACCAACCGCAGCCGCGCCGTGTAGAGCGCGCCGGCGCTGGGGTACGGCCGCCGGCCGTCGGGCAACGCGCCGTGCGCGGTCCACAGCAGCGCCGCCAGCCGGGCCACGTCCAGCGGACCCCGCACCGCGTCCCCCCGGCCGGTGCGCCGGTCGCGCAACGCCGACCGCAGCGACGCCGGGGTCTCCGGCGGGTCGGGCAGCCGCACGGTCCGCTGCCACGGCCGCGGCTCGGGCAGCTCGCGCACGGTGCCCTTGCGGGGCACCTGTTCCTCGGCCTCCGGCCGGTACTTGCTCGCCTCCAGGTAGCGGCGGTCGGGCGCGTCGGCGCCGTCCGCGTGGAACGGCGTCAGGCCGGCCGGGCCGAGCGCGGTGGCGGCGACCAGCCAGCACAGCGTGCGCTCCTCGTCGGGCCCGATGCCCAACCGGTTGAGCAGCATGTGCAGCTGCGAGGCCCAGACGTCGCGCGGCAGGTCGGCCCGCACCTGCCGCGACCAGTACGCGACGGCCCCGGTCGGGGCGGAGGCCAGGCGGTCCCACCGGGCGCTCAACGTGGCCGCGCGGTCGGCGTGCAGGCGGTGCGCGGCCAGGTGGGAGGACATCGTGGGCGCGGTGGCGGGCTCGTGGTGCCGGCGCCAGGACGCGGCCAGGGTGCGCAGCCAGGACGCCGCCGCCGGGCGGTCCAGGCCGAGCGCGGAGGTCGTGGCCATCACCAGCTCCACCGCGGCGCTGAGCTTGGCCCGGGGTGTGCGGGCCGCGCGCAGCACGGCCACCGCGACGTCGGTGCTGCGGCAGAACACCTCCTCGGCGACCGGCAACGCGTCCGGTCCGCCGTAGCGCTCCACCTCCGGCACGTAGGGCACTTCGCGCACGTCGCCGTGGGGCAGCCAGTCGCCGTCCGTGCCGAGCGCGGCGTAGAAGCCGTCCGGGTCGAGCGGGGTCTCGGGGTGCCCGGCCGCCGCGACCGCGTGCCGCACCTGGTCGGCGATCTCCTCGACGTGCCCCTCCGCGTCACGCAGCCGCACGCGCAGGTGCGGCCCGGTCTCCCAGTAGCGGATGAAGAACCAGTCGGCGATGCGGCCCGCGGTCCGGTGGTCGGCCAGCAGGGGCGCGAGGACGTCGGCGACGAATGCGTCTACGTGCTCGGTCCGCCACGACAGCCGCACGTGCAGCCCGGTCCAGGTCACGGTCGCGCCTCCAGCGGGGTGAGGTCGTAGGTGAAGCCGGTGGCCCGCGGCCGGCCCGCCACGAGCAGGTAGAGCAGCGTGTGCCCGGCCGGCGCGCCGGCCAGCGCCTCCAGGTGCTCGTCGTGCAGGCTGCGCAGCGGGCGGCAGAACAGACCCGCGCCGGCCGCCGCCTCGCCGACCCGCTGGGCGACCGCGCCGGCGGCCCGCAGCAGGGCGCGGTACCCGTCGGGTCCCGCCTCGGCGACCGCCGCGGCCGGGTCGCCGGTGAGCACCAGCGCGAGGTTCGCGCTGCCCACGTCCAGGACGCTCGGCGGGTGCCGGAAGGTGTCGGCGATCCGCGCCATCACGGGACTCGCGCCGGCGTCGCCGTGCCACCCGTCGGGCACGCCCTCGACGTTGTGGACCGCCAACCGGTGCCGCAGGTGCCGCAGGCGGGGAACGGCCGCCACGACCGCGTGCAGGGCCGAGGCGGGCAACGGCCTGGGGTCCGCCGAGAAGCCGCGCGGGCCGTACCCGGAACTGCGCGCAGAGGTGTGCGGAGCCGGGCGACCGGTCTCGCGGTGCGACGACACCACCAGGCCGTCGCCGTTGATCCCCGCGCGCAGGCCGAGCCTTCGCGCGTGGTCCTCCAACGCCGCCGAGAGGTGGCCGGCTTCCAGTTCCACCAGCACGTCCGCGAACTCGCCGTACCCGGCCGAGAACCGCTCCGGCCGGCGCACGAGGTCCAGCCGGACGCTCGTGCCCAACCGTTCGGGCACACCGCCGACGAGCGCCCGCCGCACCGGGTCCAGCGGCCACGACCGGCCGTCCGCGACCAGCGCCACGTCCACCGCGAACGTGGACCGGGCGGACGGGTAGGCGCGGTGGTCGTTGTACGGGTTCCACGGCTCCCACCGCTGGGGCGTGGCGACGTCGACGAGCAGGTGCGCCAGCGCCGCCCCGAACGCGCCGTGGCGGGCCAGCTCGCCCAGCGCCACGCCGGGCCCGAACGGCCGCGGCTCCGGTGTGGGACCGTCGGTGACGAGTCGGCCGGGACCGTGCCGGTAGGCGGCGGCGAGCGCATCGGCGGCGGTCGACCCGGCACCGGCCGCGACGGCAGGCGCGGCGGCGGTCGGCTCGTCGGCGGCGGTCGGCTCGTCGGCGGCGGTCGGCCCCTCGGCACCGGCGGCGGTCGGCCCCTCGGCGGTGGGCAGGTCGGCGGTGGGCGGCCCCTCCGCGGGCGTGTCGGCGGTGGTCACGGGAACGGGTGGGGCAGCAGGGGTCCGGTCGGGCGCAACCGCGGGATGCCGTGGGTGCGGCGGTCGCGTTCCCCGAACGTCATCGGGATCGTGCCGGGCACGACGACCTTGGCCGTGTGCAGGCCGAGGCGGTCGCGCACGACGGGGTCGGTCAGGTCCACCGCGATCACCTCCAGGTCCAGCGCGGCCCACGCGGTCACGTAGTGCTCCAGCACCGCGTCCAGGTCGTCCGACGGCACCTCCGGCCCGCGCATCTCGACCGGGTCGCCCGGCCGCAGGAAGTCGTACCGCCCGACCGCCTCCGGCAGGCCGTTGACCGTGACGTGGTCCTCCATCGTCCGGACCAGGTCCGGTTCGCGCAGCATCCGCAGCAGCCGTTCCCGGTCGTACTCCCCCGGGTCGGCGTGGGCGCGCTGGGCCGCGGACTCGACGTCCACCGCCACCTCCACCACCGCCGACCGCAACGCGCCCTGAGGGTCGAGCCCCGCACCGGCCGCGAAGAACGCCCGCGGCGCGGCCGGGTCGTCGCCGGTGTACCGGGCGAGCGTCAGCACCGTGGGCACGGCGAGGTCGTTGGTCGCGTCGTAGCACTCCAGCCGATAGCCGAGCTGTGCCAGCCGATCGGCCAGGTGCAGCGCGAGCCCGTCGCGCGCCACGACGGTGGGCAGCGGCGTGCGCTGGTACCACGCCATGAGGAACGCGTCCCGCTCCGCGACCTCGAACAGCCCGTACAGCACGGCCTCCGTGAGGCTGTTGCCCGCACCGCACCCGTTGGACGTCTCGTTGACGAACCGCGGTCCGGGCGTGCCGCCCCAGTACACGACGTGCTCCGGCACCGCCACGGTGGTCCCGCGCGAGTACGACCAGCCGTGCACCCAGCGCGTGCGGACGTCCGGCGCGTAGGGCACGACGTGCGGCGACGGCAGGTCCGGCAGCCCGAGGCGCGTCGGCTCGACCGCGCGTTCCGGGCCGAGGTCGGCGAAGGACGCCTCCAGCACGGTGGTCACCCGCCGGGGCCGCAGCCCGGCCAGCCGCTCCACCGCCTCGAACAACGCCACCCGTTCCGACTCGGCGAACGTGCCGGTCCGGCCGAACCCGGCCTGCGTGCCCGCCCCGTCGGTCACGATCCGCGCGCTCACCGCGGGCAACGGCAGGTCACCGTAGTGGGACAGCCGGTCGACCGGCCCGTGCCGCTGGTCGAACAACGCGTCACGCACCGCGTCCCCGGCCGTCAACGGGTTCGGCCCGCGCGCCGTCCCCGGCGACACGGGCGCCGGCTCCCGCGCCACGACCGCCGCGTCGGCGCTGTCGTCGGGCAGCGGCCCGCACACCGGACACCCCTCCGGGCGCGGCCGCACCCGGTGCTCGGCCACGGTGCCGAGGTCCGCGCGGACCGACAGCACCCGGTCGCGGTACGCCTCCGGGTCGGCCAACACCATCCGCGTCACGGCGTCCACCAACGGCCCGTGCGCCGGCGACGGCACGCCACCCACCCGCGTGCCCTCCGCACGACGCGGCACGGCGGTGCCCTGCGCGGCCAGTCGCACGTCCTCTGCGCACACCAGGCACACCCCCGGCCCGCCACCGACGACCGGCCCGATCAACGCCACCGGGCCGTCGTACCGGACGGGCAGCACCGCCTCCGCGCCCGCGCCGACCCGCGCGAGGTCACCGAGCGCGTACGCCGTCAGCTCCACCACGCTCACCGGCCCACCTCCGGCACCGCGAACCCGACCAGCCCCGCCGCGTGCAGCACCGGCCCCAACGCCACCCGCTTGACCTCGGCCACGCCCGCCAGCTCCCGCAACCGCGCCTGCAACCCCTCCTCCGCCTCACGCACCCCGTACGGCCAGTACCAGGCGCGGTCGGTCCACGGCACGTCGGCGACGGTCGGCTCCTCCACCGGGAACGCGCCGCACAGCAGCACCGGCTCCCCCACCCCCGCCTGCGCCCGGCCGGCCGCCGCCAGGGCCGCGAACGCCACCGCGTCCGCGGCGCTCGCCTCGACGGCCCACGACAGCTCCTCGCCACCCGAGCGCACGACGGCCCGCACCACCCCGTCGCCGAGCCGGGTCACCTCGACCTCGGCGGGCAGCGCGAACCGCAGCACCACCGCCTTCCACCACCGCCGGGCCGTCGGGTCCGACTCCCACTCCCCCGGCTCGACCGGCGTGCCCGGCAGCACCCGCACGGCGGTGCGCAACGCCAAGCCCAACGCGTGCACGGCGTCCGCGCCCACCACCGCGGTGTCGGGCGCGAGCCGGTGCGCGGCGCGGACCACGGCGTCCAGCCGGGCCGAGTCCCTGGTGGTGCCGTACCCGACCGCGTCGCCGGACGCGGCCAGCTTCACCGGCACCTGCGGCAGGTCGCCGGTCTCCGGCGCGGGCACGGGTCCGAGTTCGGGGTCGCCCAGCACGTCGGCGGTCCGCCCGCCCGGCGGCGCGGGGCGCACGGCCGACAGCCACGGGTGGTACTCCGCGCGCAGCGGGTCCAGCCGCGCGACCAGCACCGGCTGGTGCGGCGGCCCGGCCGGCGGCGTGTCGTGCCACAGGTCCGCCACCTCGTGCGCCGGGTCGGGCAGCCCGGCGACCGCGCACACCAACCGGTGCGCCGCGGCCGAGCCGACCAGCGCCGCCAGCACCTCCGGCGGCTCGCCCGCCTGCCCGTCGAGGCGACGGGCCACCGCCTCGGCGTCGGCGAGCACGTCGCCCCGCGCCCCGGGCGCGACCACGAACCCCACGTCCGCGGCGCACCCGGCGGCGACCACGTGACCGCCGGACACCAGCACCAGGCCCGGCCCCGGCTCGACCGGCCCCACCGCCAACCCGGTGGCCGTCAACGCCCGGTGCGCGGCGGCGGCCACGGCCCCGGAGCCGACCACCGCCACCGCGTCCGCGCGCATCAGCTCCCACGCCCGCGCGGGCCGGGGCGCGACCGACTCCAGCCACCGCGCGACGTGCCCGGGCGGCCCCTGCGCGTCCCACGACGCGGGCACCCGCACCAGCAGGTCGTGCTCGTGCAGCTGGTCGATGACCAGCCGCAACGCCGCCGCCACCGCGGGCGGCGCCTGGTCGGGCACGGCCAACTGCTCCGGCGGCACGCCGGCGGTCAGCGGTCCGGCCAGTCGCTGCCACACCGTCCACAGCCCCTTGCCGCCGGCCACGCTGAAGCTCGCCGACCAGCCCCGCACGTGCAGGCCGGTGTCGGTCGGGCTCGCGTGGACGATCGGGCGCAGCCGCAGCAGCTCGTCACTCACTCGATCCCCCAATAGGTCTCCGCGACCACTTCGAGCACCCGCCCACCGGGCGACTGGACGCCCGGCACCGGCACCGCGTCGGTGAACCGGACGCCCGCCGGGAACCGGGACAGCAGCCGGGGCAGCGCGCGCAGGTGCAGGGCGTTGCCGAAGTCCACGTACTGCGACTTGGCCGGGAGCAGCCGTTGCGCCACGTCGGCGGACGGCGGCGCGGAGGCCGCGCCGACGAACACGTGCTCCGGCAGCCCGTGCCGGGCGCGCAACCGGACCACCTCCGCCGCGACCGGGTCCTCGGCCAGGTCCGGCGTGACGGCGAACTCCCACGCGCGGCGGGCCAGCACCACGTCGCGGTAGCGCAGCTCGCCGCTCACCACCGCCTCGCCGTCGCGCTCGCCCGACCGCAGCGCCCGCAGGTCCACCCCGCCGCAGGCGAGGTCGGAGTACAGCGGGACGTGCCGGTCGGGCAGCACCAGCGGCACCAGGAAACCCGGGTAGACCACGTCCAGCGGCTCGTCGCCGTGCAGCACCCTGACCTCGTCGGTGCGCGGGTCGTGCCGGACCCGGAGTTCGTCCACGGGCAGGTCGGCCCAGCGGGGGTCGTCGCCGATCTCGCGTGAGGCCAGGAGCGGGTGCAGGTTGGCGTTGAACCCGTGCACCGGCCGGAACTGCGCGAACCGGTCCCCGAGCGAGCGCCGCAGCCGGGCGGCCACCGCGTCCGCCGCGCCGGGGAACCGCCGCAGGAACCGGCTGGTGAACCGGCCGAACCCGGCGTAGACGTGGTTCACCACGAGCCGCCCGTCCCGCGTCGGTTGGACGAAGAACGCGTAGGAACCGGGACGGCGCAGCCAACCCGGCAGGTGTCGGGCGGCCTCGCGCACCACGTCGTCGGACACCGCGCCGTCCGCGCGCACCGCCGCGGCGAGCTTCGCCCGGGACTCCAGCAGGGCGACGATCCCGGGGTCCGTGGCCGTCTCCTCGTCCTGCCAGACGCCGGACAGGAACGCCGCGCACTCCGCCAACGACGCCGTGCCGCCGACGCCGACCGCGTCGACGAACCGGTTGCGCACCAGCCGCCGCGCCAAGACCTGCCGGTCGAACAGGACGAGCAGCGGGGTGAGGCGGGTGAGGGTGTCGGTGCCCGTGGCGGGCACCCGCACCGGGTGCGGCAGGACGACGTCCTCCAGCACCGGCGCGATGCCGGACAGGTCGACGCCGACGTGGTCGCCGAGGTCGCGCCACCCCCGGGCGAGTTCGGCGGTGGCGGCGGCGCGGGCGGGCGGGTCGGCGGTGGCGAAGGCGGCCGTCGTCCCGATCAGCCGTTCCAGGCGGTCGGCGGGCTCGTGCGCGCCGATCCCGCGCAGCCACGCGACGGTCGCCGCGGGCGCGTCCGGGTCCTGCGGGTGCACCGGATCGACCGGCACCAGCAGACCGAGGTCGAGCACGCGGTCGACGTAGGCGCGGGCGGCGGAGTCCGGGTCCGGCGTGGTGAGCCTGGCCGCCAGCGCTTCGACCAGCGCGGCGGGCGTGACGCCGTCCGGGCCGGCCTCGCGGACGTGCGCGACCACGAACCGCAGCGGACCGGTGGCCGCGACGTCCACTTCCTCCTCGCGGGTGAGGTCGATCCGTGACGGAGGGGCGTCGGGCCTGGGGACGACCGGGATGTCGCGGGAGAACCGCAGCCGGCCGTCGTGGTCGCGCAGGCCGGGCGCGAGCCGGTGCGGCCGGTCGCGGAACGCGCCCACCAACCGCGCCAGCAACAGCCGGTTCACCTCCGTGTGCGCCACCGGTTCCGCTTCGGGCCACGGCTCGTCACCCCACGAACCCCAACCCACATGCGTGTACCACGACAACGGACTCGTCTTCGACGTGGCCCGCAACGCGTACCGCAGCACCGTCGCCTCCACCTTGCGCGCCCGACGATCCGGCACACCACCCGCCACCGCCGTCCGCCCCAGCCCGTGCAACAGATCGACACCGGTCACCACCCCGGCCAACCGCACCGACTCCTCGCCGCACAACCGCGCCAACACCACGCGCTCGGCCGCCAACGCGCCCGGCCACGCCACCGCCACCGCCCCGATCGCCACGTCCAGCGCCGCACGTTCGGCCAACCACCGCGCCAGCAGCGGCACCCGCACCGGCAGGTCACCCAACCCCGCCACCAACGCCGGACGCGGCGAACGACCGTTGTGCACATCCCGCCGCAACGGCAACACCACCCGACGGTGGAACTCCGCCGAATGACCACCCGCACTGTCGTGCAACGCCTCCGCCACCCGCCCCGCCAACCCCAGAACACGCGACTCCGCGGCGACCGCGGCCGCCATCGCCGCCCGAAAAGCCGCCGCACCCGCCGGCGACTCGGGATACGGCAGCGCCGCCACCCGCACCAACGCATAGGGTGCCAACTCGGTGGCGAGGACTTCGGCCATTCGCGCTCCCTCCCGCAGCCGGATCGGGGACGCCGCGAGCGACGCCCCCGATCCGTGACACCGCCGCGTCACCGCGACCGAAGTGGAATCAGACCTGCGACGGGTCCACGCTGCAGCAAGAGCAGGACGCGGGTCCGGGGCCGCCGTCCACGAACGCCGCGTTGCCGATCGTGGTCACGGCCAGTTCGTCCAGGACCAGGTCCTCGACGTCGAAAGTCAGATCCATGTCACCTCTCCATCCAGTCCGCCGTCGGGTGGGCAGGCGGGACACTAAGCGGATTGATCTGGGTCCGACAAGACCGGACAACCCTATTCCAAATGGTGCCAGAAATGCACCCGACAACGCCTTTCGGGCGAATAAGCGGCCTTATTGACCCATCGGTGTGCACTACCTTGACAGCGCGTCTTCACCGTGCCACCACGGCGTTTTTTACGGAGAACGGGTCAAGGACGTTGGTTCCGGTGGGCAATCGATTCGATTCCCCGATGGGAGGCATCGGGACACCAGACCTCCCGCTTACCGCGCGGTGGTCCACCCGTTCCCGGATCGGGGTAGGCTGCACGTCTCACGTTCGCGTGAATTCCGGCCACGGTGCGGATTCCCGAACAGGGCCGTCAGCCCTGGACGCCCGCCACCTGCCGGGTGGAGGCGTTGAGGCGGTTCCACACGTTCACCGTGGCGATGGCGACCAGCCGAGAGCTGCCGCTGGTCGTGGTGCGCCGTGCCCGGCAGGGTCACGGCGGGGTGGTCCACCCGTGCTCGCACGTTCGTCGTCGCTCCGGTCACATCGTGCTCGCTTGCTCCGTCAACCCCCTGACGGATCCCGCGCGGAGGATGTGACAGTGACCGACAGCGACTACCTCGCCGCCCGCTTCGAGGCCGACCGCGCCCACCTCAGGGCGGTCGCCTACCGGGTGCTCGGCTCGATGACCGAGGCCGACGACGCGGTGCAGGAGGCGTGGCTGCGGCTGCTGCGCGCCGACACCGGCGACGTCGGCAACCTGACCGGGTGGCTGACCACCGTGGTCGGCCGGGTGTGCCTGGACATGCTGCGCTCCCGCGCGTCCCGCCGCGAGGACCCGCTGGACGTGCGCGTGCCCGACCCGGTCGTGGACCCGGCCGAGGGCGGCGACCCGGAGCACGAGGCGGTGCTGGCCGAGTCCGTCGGCCTGGCCCTGCTGGTGGTGCTGGAGTCGCTGAACCCGGCCGAGCGGCTGGCGTTCGTGCTGCACGACCTGTTCGCGGTGCCGTTCGACGACATCGCCACGATCATCGGCCGCAGCCCGGCGGCCACCCGCCAACTGGCCGGCCGCGCCCGCCGGCGGGTCCGGAGCGGCGCACCGGCACCGGACGACCTGCCGCGCCGGCGGGAGGTCGTGGAGGCTTTCACGGCCGCCGCCCGGGCCGGGGACTTCGCGGCGCTGCTCGCGGTGCTCGACCCGGACGTGGTGCTGCGCGTGGACGGCGGCGCGGGGAACGCGGACGCCGCGGCCGTGGTGCGCGGCGCGGCGAACGTCGCCCGCCGTGCGCTGATGTTCCGCCGTCCCGAGGGGGTCAGCCGGCTGGTCCTGGTCAACGGCGGCATGGGCATCCTGACCGCGCCCGGGGGCACGCCCGTGTCGATCATGGGCTTCACGGTCAGCGGCGGCCGGGTCGTGGCGATCGACGTGCTGGCCGACCCGGCACGCCTGGCCGCCCTGGACCTGTCCGCGCTGGACCTGTCCGCGCTCGACCTGCCCGCAGAGGACCTGCCCGCAGGCGGCTGACCGGGCACGACCGCACCGGGCCGAACCGGTCCCGCTCCCCGCCCGGAGGCACCGCCGGAGAGGACTACGCTGGGTGTCCGGACCACTGATGAGGATCCAGCACACCATGGCGCACCGACCCAGCCCTTCCCGGCCCGTTCGCGCGGTCCTGGTCGAGGACCACCACCTGGTCGCCGAGGCGATCAGGCTGGCGTGGGCGGATTCGGCGGCGGTCGAGGTCGTGGCCTCCGTCGGGTCGCTCGCCGCCGCGTTGGCCGAGGTCCGGGCGCACCGGCCCGAGGTGGTGCTGCTGGACCGCCGCCTGCCCGACGGGGACGGCCTGGACTCGATCGCCGCGTTCGAGGCGCTCGGCGCCCGCGTGCTGGTCCTGACCGGCGAGGCGAGCGTGTCCGTCGCGGCCCGTGCGGCCGAGTCGGGCGCGGCCGGGCTGGTGCTCAAGTCGGCCCGCCTGGAGGACCTGACCGACGCCGTGCTGCGGGTGGCGGCGGGCGAGGTCGTGTTCGACGGGGCGCTGCTCGGCGGCGTGCTGGACAAGCTCACCGGCCGGGGCCGCAACGGCGGTGTGTCGCTCACCGTCCGCGAACGCCAGGCCCTGCTGCTCATGGCCGAGGGCGCGAGCACGGAGGAGATCGGCGAGCGCATGGGTGTCGCCCGCAACACCGTGCGCAACCACGTGCAGCGGGTGCTGGAGAAGCTCGGGGCCCGGTCGAAGCTGGAGGCGGTGGCCATCGCCCGCCGCGACGGCCTCCTCGACTAGGAGGCGGGTCCGCGGGGCGCGAACCCGGACCGGGCCATCGGCACCGGACCGTCCCGTGCCACGCGCCCAACGCCGCCCGCACCGCAAGCCGCCCGAGCCCCGCACGACCTGCGGGCACGCCGCACCCGGTTCGGCAGCCACCTCCTAGTGCACCTGCACCAGACGCGACGGTGACGGTGCGTCTGGGCGCGAACCGCCCGATGACCCACAGTGTCACTCGTGAACCTATCGGTGTCGGGCCCCCTCGTGGAGTTCAGCGCGCCGATCGACCGGGGCGCGGCCGGTCTGGCCCGCGACTTCGCCCGCAAGACCCTCGCCGACCTCGGCTACCGGGGCGACCACGGCGACGCCGTCCTGGTCGTCTCCGAACTGGTCTCCAACGCCCTGCGGCACACCGCCACCATCCCGGTCATCCGGCTGGGCGGCGACGCGCGCCGGCTGCGCATCGAGGTCCGGGACGGCAGTCCCGTGATGCCGCGGCCGCAGCGGTCGGCCACCGTCGGCGGGTGGGGGTTGCAGCTCGTCCAGCGGTTGACCGCGGCCTGGGGCGCACGGCCGGAGCACGACGGCAAGGTCGTCTGGTGCGAGATGGTCGCCGACGCCGCGCCGGGCACCGCCTGACGCCGGAGCGCCCGTTCGTGGCACCCCTTCAGCCCGTGGTGCACAGTGGCCCCATGGCCGCCGACCACCCCGCCGACCGCGACGTCGCACCACCGGCGGCGGACGCGTACCGCCTGCTCGTGGACAGCGTGGTCGACTACGCGATCTTCATGCTGGACCCGACGGGCCGGATCGTGAGCTGGAACCCCGGCGCGGAGCGGATCAAGGGCTGGTCGGCCGACGAGATCGTGGGCGAGCACTTCTCCCGGTTCTACCCGCCCGAGGACCTCGCGGCCCGCAAGCCCTGGTACGAGCTGGAGGTCGCCGCGGAGGTCGGCCGGTTCGAGGACGAGGGCTGGCGGCTGCGCAAGGACGGCACCCGCTTCTGGGCCAACGTCGTCATCACCGCCCTGTTCGACGAGGACGGCGGCCTGCGCGGTTTCGCCAAGGTCACCCGCGACATGACCGACCGGATGCTGGCCGAGGAGAAAGTGCGGGCCGGCGAGGAGCGGTTCCGGCTGCTGGTCCAGGGAGTGCTGGACTACGCCATCTTCATGCTGGACCCGAACGGCCGGGTGGTGAGCTGGAACGCGGGCGCGGAGCGGATCAAGGGTTACACCACCGAGGAGATCCTGGGCGAGCACTTCTCCGTGTTCTACCCGCCCGAGGACCTGGTGACGCGCAAGCCGTGGCGCGAGCTGGACGTGGCCGTGGACGTGGGCCGGTTCGAGGACGAGGGCTGGCGGCTGCGCAAGGACGGCACGCGCTTCTGGGCCAACGTCGTCATCACCGCCCTGTTCGACCAGGACGGCGGCCTGCGCGGCTTCGCCAAGGTCACCCGCGACATGACCGAGCAGCGGCGCGTCGAGCAGACCCTGAGCGAGCAGCGCAGGCTCGTCGGCCACCTCGTGGAGGCCCAGGAGCTGGAACGGCGGCGCATCGCCTGGGACGTGCACGACGACTCGATCCAATCCATGGTGGCCGTCGGCATGCGGCTGCAACTGCTCGCCAACCGCCTGCCGGAGGAGGAGGCCGCGGTCGTGCGCCGGCTGGACGAGGCGGTGCGGGCGTCCATCGCACGGCTGCGCAACCTCGTGGTCCGGCTGCGGCCGCCGGAACTGGACCGGCACAGCCTGGTGGAGGCGCTGGACCACTACCTGGCCGACCTCGCGGCCTCCGCGGGCATCACCTACCGGCTGCGGCACTCGCTGGACCGGGAGCCGCCCGCCGAGGCCGCGATCACGATCTTCCGCATCTGCCAGGAAGCGCTCACCAACATCCGCAAGCACGCCCGCGCCTCCACCGTGGACGTGTCGTTGACCTCGGTGGACGGCGGCACGCTGGTGGAGGTCACGGACGACGGCGTGGGCGTGGGCGGCGGAGTGGGCGGCGACGCCGGGGCCGGCCCGCCGTCGGACCACTTCGGCCTGGTCGAGATGCGCGAGCGGGCCGAGACCGCCGGCGGCTGGTGGTCGGTGGGCGAGGACCCGCGCGGAGGGGCGGTGGTGCGGTTCTGGATCCCGACGGCGAACGGTGGCGAGGAGTGACCGAGCTGAGCGTGGTGATCTCCGACGACGACCCGTTGATCCGCGACGCGCTGCGCGACCTGCTCGACGCCGAACCCGACCTGCGGGTCGTCGCCGTCGCCCGGGACGCGGACGAGGCGATCGCGCTGGTCGAGCGCCACGCGCCGGCCGTCGTCGTGCTCGACGTCCGCATGCCCGGCGGCGGTGGTGGCCGTGCCGCCCGCGAGATCAAGCTCCGGTCGCCGGGCACCGGCATCCTCCTGCTGTCCGCCCACGCCGACCCGGCGGCGCTCGACGGCGCCGTGTTGACCGGGGTCGGCGAGCACCTGGTCAAGGGCGTGCCGAACAGCGAGATCGTGGAGGCCGTCCGGCGGCTGGGACGCCGCTGACCGGCAGGGGTGCGACTGCGCGTCACGGCCCGTAACGTCGGGCTGGAACTGTCGTGACAACACAGTGCACCGGGGAGTCGTCGTGACCCAGCCGACGGGGCAGCCTTCACCGATCCTCGACGTGCGCGTCACCCGGAACGGTGAAGTCGCCGTCGTCTCCGTGTCGGGCGAGCTGGACCTGGACACGGTGCCCGAGGTCCGTGCCGCCCTCGGGTCGGCGCTGTCCGGCCCCGCGTCGTCCGCCCTCGTCGTGGACCTGACCGACGTGGTGTTCTTCAGCTCGGCCGGCCTGTCGCTGCTGCTGGAGTTCCGCCGCCGGGTCGACGCGTTCGCGGTCGTGGCGACCCGTCGCGCCGTGCTCCGGCCGATCCAGGTGACGTCCGTCGCCCCGCTGCTGAACGTGGTCCCCTCGCTCGACGACGCGCTGGCGTCCGTGCGGCCTCGGGCCGACCGGGCGGTGGCCGCGGCCGCGCCCGAACCGCCTCACCCGCCCGCGTGAACGGACCAACCTGAGCCGAACGCCGGACCCCGCACCCGGCCGAACGGTTTGCTGGTTCCCCTAACACGAGGGGGAACCATGGAATCGCGTTCAGTGTTGGCGGTGGGGGTCGTCGTCGCACCGCCGTTAGGTGGGCAGACCGCCGCCGCGGCGCCACCGTCCGCCGTCCCGGTGATGCAGCCCGACCCGCTGCTGATGTTCCCGTCGAACCGGGCCGGCACCGACTGGGCCCGGGTCGCCCGCGACCGGGCGGCGACGGCGTGGGCCCGGGGCCGACGGGCCGACGCCCGCGCGGCCGTGCCGTACCGGGAGCAGGAGCCACCCGGGGTGCGCGGGGCCAACGACAGCCCGGCGACGGCCGAGCACATCGCCGGCTTCGGCACCGGCCGCAACGCCACCTCGAAGATCGCGCCGACCGGCGACATCCTGCCCGACGACACGGTGCCGACGCGGCCGCCGTCCGCCGAGCCCGACGACGCGCTCGGCCTGGCGGGCGACCTGGGCCTGGACGCCGGCCGGCCGTCGGTCCGCACCGGCGGGACGATCGGCGACGGCCCCCACGGCAGCGCCGGCGACGGCACGGGCGACTTCGACTTCTACCGGCTCGGCCCGGGCGCGGCCGGCCGGACGATCACCGCGCGGACCTCCACCCCGACCGGCGAGCTGGACCCGCTGCTCGCGCTGTGGGACGCCGACGGCGGCCTGTGGGCGGTCAACGGCGACGTGGGCGGGTCCACCGACTCCGCCGTCACGACGGCGATCCCGCCGGGCCGCAACCTGATGGTCGGCTCCGACCCGTTCGGCCTGCCCCGCGACCCGCGCACGCCGGGCACCGGCGAGGGCGTGCTGAGCGAGGGTCCGTACGAGCTGCTGATCAGCAGTGGCCGGAGCGGCGGCGACCTGGCCGCACGCGGCCTCAACCCGCGGTTCGCGGTGCGGATCCTCAACAGCCGCGACCACGCCGACCCGTGGGGGCAGCCGAACGTCAGCCGGGTCGTCGTCGGCGGCACCGTCGCGGAGACGGGGATCCCCACCATCGGCATCGCCCAGTCCATCGACGCGGGCAACTTCGGCCGGGAGGAGACCGCGCTGGTGCTGCTGGACGACCTGAGCGCGCCGGCGGGGCCCGCGTGGACGCTGAACACCTACGTGCGGCCGGAGAGCGACCGGATCGCGTTCCTCGGGCGGGCGGTCGGCAACATCGCCTCCCACGAGGCCGGGGACATGTCGGGCAGTTGGCACACCGACCTGACCAACTCGGAATCCCCTGCCGCCGAGGAGGGCTCGTGGCCACGGTGAGGCACCTGCTGGACCGCCGGTTCAACGGGTACATCGGGATCAAGCTGCCGCACGAGTTGGACGACCTCGTGGAGTCGGTCGTGGTCGGGTACCTCGACGCGACGGCCGCCGCGCGGCAGGAAATCCTGGACGCGGTCCGACCGCGCGCGGCGGGCGTGCTCTGCGTCTTCGGCCGGCGGATGGCGACGATGGCCGTGCGAACCGACTCGACGGTCCCGCTCTACCGCGGCATCGTCGGGATGGGGATGGCGGAGCGGACGCTGGACGAGCCGCGCAACAGCCTCTTCGTGCTGGCGACGGTCCACCACAGCGCCACGACCCTGGGCACCACCATCACCCGGCTCGCCACGGACATGCGGCGGTACCTGCCGGAGCCCGCGTACGAGAACTTCCTGGCGTTCGACCAGCGGACCGAAAAGAACAAGTCGCTCCGGGCGTTCGGGCTCGCCGCCTGCGGTTCCGGTGACGAGTTCCGGTACGGGTACGGCTCCACGTCGGCATGAGCGCGAAACCGGACCGGTCGGCCGCGGCGCCGGCTGGGAGTGTGGGGGGGGGCGCGCGGCGCCCGACCAGCGGGGGGGGCGGCGGGGGCGCGCCCGCGGGCAGGCGGCCGAACAACATC
>NZ_JBHYXZ010000031.1:0-57653 GCF_042752395.1 Actinosynnema sp. NPDC059335
GCGGCGCGCCTTGATCCTGTAGAGCGGAATTCGGCAGTGCAGGAGGTTGGGGATGGTGAGCTGTCGTGATGAGGTCTGGCTGCCTAGGGTGAGGGCGTGGATCTCGTTGCATGGGCCTACTCGGTCGCCGAGGACCGGCTTGCTGACTCGTTGCCTCGACGGTGGGCGCACGTGCAGGGTGTTGCGGCGCGGGTCGGGGTGGCTCAGCGGCTGTTCGTCGGGCAAGACCAGGAGCTGCTGACGGCGGCGGCTCTGTTGCATGACGTGGGGTATGCGCCTGATCTGGCGTCGACTGGGTTCCATCCGCTCGACGGTGCTCGTTACCTCGAACAACAGGGCTTCCCGGAACGGCTGTGTGCGCTGGTGGCGCATCACTCGTGCGCGCGCAGGGAAGCCGAGTTGAGGGGGTTGTCAGCGGAGTTGGCTTCGTGGGAGGACGAGCAGTCCGCGGTGCGTGATGCGCTCTGGTGGGCAGATATGACGACCAGCCCAGACGGTGAGACAACGACGGTTGATGATCGGCTTCGTGAAATTCACAAGCGTTACGGGCCGGAAGACGTTGTGACCGTCTTCATCAAGCAGGCTGAGCCCGAACTGAAAGCCGCAGTTGAGAAGACTGAGGAGCGCCTACGGGAGTTCGGGCACGGTCAGGTGGCGAAGTAGGGCTTCGGCCGGTTCTCGAAGCCGTGTTCGATCCGCAGTCGGATCGACGGGTGGATGTTGAGCGTGCTCACATCGTCGCGCTGCACCCAGTGGACCTCGCTGGACTCGCTGCTGGTGCGCAGCTCGCCACCGACCAGGCGAGCGCGAAAGCAGATCGAGAACTCCTGGCGAACCTCGCCATCAGTGTACGAAATGACGTGTGCCGGGTCCGAGTAGATGCCGATGAGGTCGGTCGGCTCTACGTCGTAGCCGGTCTCTTCCTTGACCTCGCGGATGACAGTGTGGCCGATGGTCTCGCCTACGTCTTGGGCTCCGCCGGGGATGGAGTAGAGGTCGTTGTCGGTGCGGCGGATCATGAGCAGGCGGCCTTGGTCGTCCTGGACGAACGCGGTCACGGCTACGACGATGTTGGTCGCCTTGGGGGCGTTGGGGTCGTTGTAGTGGTCGGTGCGCGCCATGGTTCCCTGCCTACCACTTGGGTGGCTTGGCGTCGTCCCAGACGCCCTGGAAGCTCTCGGCGTAGGTCTCGAAAAGGTCGCCTCCGGAGAGGCGGCGCAGGTGTAGGACCGGGGCGTGGGCTGCCATGAAGCCGTGGACGTGGGTGTTGACCAGCATCTCGTCATCGAAGCGGTAGATCGAGTTGTAGAGCGTGGTGCGGTGGCAGCGGATCTCGGCGTGGCCGGTGTCGGCCAGAGGCTTGAAGAACGCGAGGGCGTTGCGGACCTTTGCGGCGAGGGTGCCCTTGCCGATGCCCTCCTCCTCGCTGCGGCGGGCTACCTCGCGGCTGGCGGGGTCACCCAACAGTAGGCGGATCTTGACGCCTGTCTCGGCCTTCTGGCGGAAGGTCTTGATCAGGCTTGGGTTGTCGACCAGGAACATGCCCGCATACACCAAGATCGAGATGTTGAGGCGGGCTTGGTCGACCAGGTGGGTCCACTGCTCCTGGGGGACGGAGTGGCGGTGCGGGTAGACCTGCACGACCTCCGATTGAGTGATCTCCTTCTTGACATCCGGGGCGAGTGCGTTGGGCCAGAGGTAGGTCTCGGCCTCGCGCACCATGGCCGCGATGGTGCGGCGGTGGCGGGGGTATGGGGTTCGGTCGAGGTTGATCCAGCGTTCGACTGTCTTGGGGTCCACGCCGGTGGCCTTGGCCACCTGGTTGAGGTCGAATCCGTTGCGTAGCAACGAGTCTCGTAGGCGTTGGTTCGGCATGGCTCCCCCTGTGGAACGAGTTGGGACGTCTTCAACGTAGCAAGGACGTCTTCAGATGTCCCGCTATGTGGTGCTGACGTCCCCCATTTCTGCCGAAAGTGGTCGGTGTCAAGGTGCTGGACAGAGGGTCCAGCCGACACCGATGACAGGAGAACGGCTGTGGCGATCTCGGGCGGGAGCAGGCTCCCCACGTCGCACGACTTCGTGTTCCCCCGTGGCGCGCTGGTGATGGGCGTGGAGCCGGTGCTCAGGTTCCAGTCGGCCGAGGAGCGGGCGAAGGGACTGCCGGTGCAGCAGGAGACGGACAAGGAGTCCGGGTTGTTGGTGTGGTCGGTCCTGGTGATCGACCAGGCGGCGGAGCGGAAGACGGACGCCGTGGTGACGGTGAAGATCGCGGCCCCGCATCAGCCGGTGCCGCCGGAGGCGATTCCCGGTACCGACGTGCGGCCGGTGGTCTTCGAAGGGCTGACGGTGACGCCGTGGATTGACGACAAGGCGTGCCGGGGGAGCCACGGTGGTGAGCGGCACCGGTGCCGGGCGAAGCTCGGGTACAGCCTGCGAGCGACCGGGATGAAGCCGGTTGTCGTCAAGTCCGCGCCCAAGGCCGCGTGACCCAGGTGGCTGACATGGTCCGTTTGCATGTCACGGCTGACCTGCCGATTCGGGTCGAGCCGCTGGTGTTCGCGGGGAGGGTGGAGTTCCGGCTTGGCAACGCGTTCCCGGCGGTGTTGGTCGTTGACCGTGACGCGTTGCCGCGTCTGGCGCAGGCGATCGCCGAGGGGCAGGCCGCGTTGGGCACTCCGCCTCAGGTTGGGGGTGCGTGATGGCTCAGCCGAAGAAGGCCGATCCGTGGGTGGCGGCGTTCGGCGTGACGTTGCTCAAGGACGCGCACGAGGCGTTGACGCACCTGATGCCCGCGCCCGGTGCGTCCTCGGAGGTGTGGCGGGAGTTCTACCTGCGGTCGGCGGAGGTGTACGCGCGGGTCGCGGAGGTTGATCGGGGTCATCACCACGAGGCGCTGTATTGGGCCAAGCGGGAGCGTGCCAAGGCTGAGGGGGCTGTTTCGGATGAGCGTTGATCAGGCTGTGGAGCGGTCCCGTGGTAGGGCCGGTGCCGGGCTCGGCCGTGTGGTGCGGGACGGGTTGTCGTTGGAGCGGTTGTCGGGTGCCGGGTACACGCCGTTGATGTTCGAGGCGGTGATGCGCCGGCTCGTCGGCTACCCGCATGAGGAGTGGTCGTTGCGGTCGTTGGCGCGGTCGGCGGGGGCGTCGTATTCGGCGGTGCGTCACATCTGCCGTGACCTTGTCGAGCTGGGGCACGTGTCGGTCGATGAGGGGACGTTGCAGGGAGCCGCCTCCGTTCATCGGCATCGGCTATCGCCCGAAGGGCTTGCCTACTGGGGCGGTCCGGTGGTGCCGCACGACTGGTTGAGTGGCGCGGACCTGTGGCGGGATCCGCGGTTGGTGCCGGTGATGGGGGCGCGTCTGTCGGCCGAGGAGCCGGCGCGGGGCGAGCCGGTGGGTTACTCGTTCCCGGTGGTGTACCGGGTCGCGGATGCGCTGGTGCTCGTGCCGTCGCGGGAGTGGAGTGTCGCGGACCTGGCGACGGCGGCCGATGCCGATGAGGGCATGGTGCGGCTGGCCTGTCTGGACCTGGTCGCGGCCGGTCACGCCACGGCGCACGAGTGGCGAGAGGACGGCGAGCAGACCCGGTTCAAGATCACTCGTGCCGGGACGGTCTCCTGGCTGCCCTGGATGCCCGGCCCGTTCGACTGCTGATCGGTGGTGTGGGCGGGCAGCGGATGCGGCGGTGTCCGCCCACATCGAACGTAAGACCTGAAGACGATCACTGAACCTGTCGGTGGTGGTCGTCGGTGAACGGACCTCAAGTCTTGGCGGGCCTGGACCTGTTCACCGACGACACAACCGACCGGGCCTTCTCGCGCGCTTTTGTTGACACACAAGGGGTTCCGGTCATGTCTAGGCTATCGGTTCGTGGGGTGCGTGCGTCAAGTCGGCGTGTTGCCCCGTCGGTGTGGAAGCTGTCCAACGGTCGCCCCTGCGGGGCGTGCGGGCGGTTCGGGGTCTACGCGCCCAACCAGCTCGTCTGCTGTTCCTGTTTGGGCTGGTTGCAGCTGATCTTCGCCCCCGTGGGGCGTGCGTGATGGGCGACGGGAAGTGGGTGGACCCGGCTCCGTTCGAGGGTGTCCGGCCTCGGGTGCCGTGGTGGGCGCTCGTGCCGGGCAAGGCCAAGTGGATCACCGCCGTGGTGGCGCTGGTGTGGCTGGTCCTGGTCGGCGTCGTGCGCCTGGTGCTCGTCGTCGTCCGGTACCCGATGGTCACGGTGGTGCCGCTGACGGCGGCCTGGTGCTGGTGCAGGTTCGGCCTCTCACCGCTCGTTCTCGCACTGTTGTCGCTGGTCGCCGCGTTGAGCATCTGGGCGGGTCTGGATCGTGGGTCGTTCCTGCGGCACGGCTGCTACCGGCTGGTGACCGAGTGGCGGCGGGCGACGGTGTACGTGCCGAGGTGGCGGTCGGTGATGCGGCTCGCCGATCTGTCCAAGCGTGACCGTGGTCGTGAGTACCGACCGAGGCTGCGGCGGGTGCGGTCGGAGGGCTGGAGGGACCGGGTTCGGGTGCGGATGGTGCCCGCGCAGTCGCCGGAGGCGTGGGAGCTGCGGCGTGAGGGTCTGGCGCACTCGTTCGGCGCTCGGTCGTGTCGGGTGCGGGTGCTGCGGCCGAGGGCGATCGAGCTGGACTTCGTCCACCGTGACCCGCTGTTGCGTCCCCTGTCGGTGCCCGCGTTGACGGATGCCGAGGTGGATCTCAAGCGGGTGGTGGTCGGGCGGACGGAGACGGGTAGGCCGTGGCGGCTGCGGTTGCTGGGGTCTCAGGTGCTCGTGGTCGGTGTGCCCGGTGCGGACAAGGGCTCGGTGTTGTGGTCGATCGTGTGGCAGCTCGCCCCGGCTGTTCGGTCTGGTCTGGTTCGGCTGGTGGGGATCGACCCGAAGGGCGGGATGGAACTGGGGCAGTGCCCCGACGCCTTCGACCGCGTGGTCTACGACAACGGGTCGGAAGCCGTTGCCCTGCTTGAGGAGATCGCCGCTGAGGTGAAGGAGCGGGCGGCGCGGTATCGGGGTGTTCGACGGCTGTGGGCGCGCTCGACCGGAGAGCCGTTCACGGTCCTGGTGGTCGATGAGCTGGCTGACCTGGTCGCCTACCAGCAGGACAAGCAGCTCCGCGAGCGGGCCGCTCGGGCAATCCAGACCATCACCTCACAGGGGCGTGCGCCCGGCTATGCCGTGGTGGGCCTGGTCCAGGACCCGCGCAAGGAGGTCGTTGGGTTCCGGCACCTGTTCAGCACCCGCGTGGCGCTGCGCGTGGATGAGCCGCAGCAGGTGGACATGGTGCTTGGCGATGGCGTGCGGCAGCGGGGCGCGGCGGCGCACGAGATCAGCGAGAACACGCCCGGTGTCGCCTGGGTGAAGCAGGACGGGCAGCGGGAGCCGGAGCGGGCTCGGGCCTTCCACGTCACCGACGCTGACTTGGTCGAGCTGAGCGTCTTTCTGGCCGATGCAGAGGTGCACGACTTCCCGACCCGGCCGGACGGTAGTGGGGAGGTCGCGGCGTGAGCGAGTACCTGACCCGTGCCGACCGGATGAAGCAGCCGGCGGCGCTGGATGTGGCTCGGGCGGTGGCTGAGGAGCACGGCGTGTGCGTCCGGCCGCTGGCCAAGGAGCGGATCGACCTGGACACCGGGCGGGTGGACATCGTGCCCGTTCCATGCGGCTCGACGGTCGCCAGTGTGTGCCCGACGTGCGCGGAGAAGAACCGGCGGCTACGGATGGCCCAGTGTCGGGAGGGGTGGCACCTGACCGAGGAACCCGACTTCACCCCGGACCCGCCAACAGAGGATCAGCGGGCGCTGGCGGCCTTCCGGGCCGATCTGGTCAAGGCGTACCGGGCGGCGGTCGATGAGGGCGACGAGATCGGAGCGGAGGAGGTGCGGGAGGAGATCACCGGGGTTGATGCGGAGCTGCGGCAGCTCGGAGTCCGCGGGAAGCTCCCGGCGTTGGAGGCCCGGCCACGGGCGGTGCGGAAGCGGTCGACCAGGCGGCGGCAGGACGCGCCGAACTTGCCTCGGCGGCCGGTGACCAAGCGCACGGTCGGGCGGGTGTTCGGCGGCAAGTATCAACCGTCCACGTTCCTGACGTTGACGTTGGACAGCTACGGCAAGGTGCGGTCGGACGGCACTCCGGTTGACCCTGCCCGGTACGACTACCGGCGGGCGGCTCGGGACGCGGTGCACTTCGCGGCACTGCTCGACCGGTTCGTGCAGAACCTGCGGCGGTGCGTCGGGTGGGACGTGCAGTACTTCTCGACCGTCGAACCTCAGCGGCGACTGGCGCCACACTGGCACGCCGCTATCCGGGGCTCGATCTCGCGTGCGGAGCTGCGGGCGGTCGCTGAAGCCACTTACCACCAGGTGTGGTGGCCCAACCACGACGAGATCAAGTACAACGGCGACAACCGGCCGGTGTGGGACTCGCAGGCGAAGGGGTTCGTTGACCCCACCACCCGTGCACCGCTCCCGACTTGGGATGAAGCACTGGACCAGGTGGACGCGCCCGCGCACGTCGCCCGGTTCGGGGTGCAAGTGCACGCCAAGGGCATCCTCGGCGGCACGGAGGAGGCCGGTCGGCACATCGGCTACCTGACGAAGTACCTGACCAAGAGCATCGGCGAGTGCTTCGACGCCCGGACCAGTCGCCAGGAGGACCACGCCGAACGGCTCTGCGCCGAGCTGGCCGTCACGCCCTGCTCGCCGCAGTGCCAGGTCTGGCTGCTCTACGGCGTCCAGCCGCGCGGCGCTCGGCTGTCGATGGAGCCGGGCAAGTGCAAGGGCAAGGCGCACAAGCGCTCAACTCTAGGCGTCGCTGGCCGGCGGGTACTGGTGTCCCGGAAGTGGTCGGGCAAGTCGCTCGCCGACCACAAGCACGACCGGGTGAAGTTCGTTCGGCAACTGCTCGCCGATGTCGGGATCAAGCAGGACGACCAGCCCAGACGGGTCGTCTGGAACAACGTCCAGCCCGGTGACCCGAACGTGCCCCCGAGACCTCACCTGCTTCTGCGGGCGGTCGCGGAGCGGCGGAGGTGGAAGGCGGAGTACACGGCGGCGCTGCTCGCGTCGGCCGGTGGACAAGAGAGTTCGGCAACCGGCCAAGCGGCCTGATCTGGGGGGATCACCAATGCAAGAGCAGAAGCACTTCAGCGTGCCGGAAGCGGCTGAGTACATGAGCACCACGGAGCGCTTCGTCCGGCGGTTGGTCGCGGAGCGTCGCATCCCGTTTCACCGACTTGGGCGACTGATCAGGTTCAAGAAGGCAGACCTCGATGCCTTCATCGAGGCCGGTCGGGTAGAGGCGTTCGACCCCAACGCCGTTCGGCAACACCTGCGGAGGGTGTCGTGAGCGACAGGCGGCGGAGGTTCGGGCGGGTTCGCCAACTGCCTTCGGGGCGGTGGCAGGCGCGGTACCAGGGACCGGACGGCAGGCAGCACACCGCGCCGATGACGTTCGAGCGGGAGAAGGATGCCGACCAGTGGTTGAGCACCGTGGAAACGGACATTCTTCGCAACGACTGGACGAACCCGGACGCGGGGAAGATTAAGCTGCGGGTTTACGCGGAGGCGTGGATCAAGGAGCGGGACCTGGCGGTGCGGACGGTCGAGCTGTATGACGGCCTGCTCCGCAACCACGTTGGACCGAGGATCGGTGACGTGATGCTCGCCGACCTGACGCCTTCGCGAGTGCGGCGGTGGCGGAAAGAGATGCAGGACGACGGTGTGGGGGAGGTGACGGTCGCCAAGGCGTACCGGTTCCTGCGGGCGGTCCTCAACACGGCGGCGGCACCCGAGGAACGGCTCCTCAAGCACAACCCGTGCACGATCAAGGGCGGCGGCCAGGAGCGGAGCCCGGAACGGCCTACGGGCAGTCTCCAGCAGGTGTTCGAGGCGGCTGACGCCATCGAGGAGCGGTATCGCCTGATGGTGTTGTTGGCGACGTTCGGCAGTCTGCGGTTCGCCGAGATGGTGGGCCTCAAGCGGCGTGACTTCTCGGTCGTCCATGACGGTGAGCGGACGTTCTGCGTGGTCCAGGTCGAGCGGCAGACGGTGCAGCCGGACTCCGGGCCGCTGTTCGAGGACGACCCAAAGGCCAAGAGCAAGAGGCCGGTCACGCTGCCGCCGTTCCTCGGCGAGGAGATCGAGGCACACCTCAGTCACTTCGTGGACGACGACGAAGATGCCTGGGTGTTCGTCGGGCCGAAGGGCGGCAGGCCGAAGCGGAACAACTTCTGGCACATCTGGGACAAGGCGAGGCAGGCCGCGGGAATGCCTGATGTCCACCTGCACGACCTCCGGCACACCGGGAACACGTTGGCGGCGGAGACCGGGGCGACGCTCCGCGAACTCATGGACCGGATGGGGCACAGCTCCACCCGCGCGGCGCTCATCTACCTGCACGCGCGGGAGGAGCGGGGGCGGAGCATCGCGGCGGGGATCGAGGCTCTGGTGAGCGCCGAGAAGGGCACGGCGGAGGAGGAGGGGCACGCGAGGGGCACGGAAGATCCGCATAAAGCAAGAAACCGTCCACGAGGGACGGTCAGCAAGCGGTCTACCAGCGAGAAGAGTAGAGAGCGGGTGACGGGAATCGAACCCGCATGACCAGCTTGGAAGGCTGGGGCTCTACCATTGAGCTACACCCGCATCGCGGCCACCGGGGTGGGCGCGTGGTTAGCTTAGCCGGTCGCGATAGGCTGAGGTGGACCGGGGCGTGGCGCAGTTTGGTAGCGCACCCGCTTTGGGAGCGGGGGGTCGCAGGTTCAAATCCTGTCGCCCCGACGGTCGCCCTGGCCAGCCCGGTGGTTGGTCAGGGCCTCTTCGCGGGTAGCCGTCCGCCATGACGACCGCGCCGTTCGAGCCCGACCCCGAGTTCGGCAAGCCCCGCATCGCCGCCGCGGACCCCGGGCAGGGGGCGCCCGAGCAGGCGCCCGGCTACGGGGTCGAGGCCGAGGAGCCCGGCGTGGTCCCCGAGGACGACGACCGCGACTAGCCGCCCAGCTCGTTGACGGCGGTGGAGATCGTGGCCGCCTCACGTTCCAGCGCGTCGTCCGGCGAACTCTCGTCGACGCCCCGGCCCAGCAGCTCGGCCCTCGACACGAGCAGCATCGCACCGCGGAGGCCGTCGGTGTCCAGGTCGTCGACCTTGACCACCTCGACCCTGCCCTCGACCAGCACCAGGGTGGGGTCCGGCACATCGGACGCCAGCAGGGCGCGCAGGTCACTCGCCTTCACCGTCATGGCTTCGACCTACCCGCCGCCGGCCCCGTGAAACGCGGGCCGTTCTTGAGCACACCCGCGCCCGGGTGCTCAAGAACGGCTCCCAGTGTCACGCCGGGGTCGCCACCTGCTCGCTGACCACCTGCGCCGCCGCCGACACGAGCGCCGTCACGGACGGGTTGGTGGAGTTGTCCTGGCGCCACGCGAACTGCGTGTACACCCGGAACGGCGGCACCCAGGGCAGTCGGCGCAGCCGGCCGTCGGCGAGCTCCGCCGCGACCGTCACCTCGGGGACGAGCGAGATCCCCAGGCCCGAGGCGACCGCCCGCTTCGCGGCGTCGATCGAGTCGAGCGCCAGCACGGGCGACTTCGACTCGGCGTCCTGCAGGCCCAGCGCCTGCTCGAACTGCTCGTAGTAACTGGCGCCGTTCTCGGCCCGGATGAGCGTGCTCCCGCGCAGCTCGTCCTCGGTGATCACCGAACGCCTGGTCAGGGCGTGGGTCGGCCCGGCGACCATGACCAACGGCTCGGGGCACAGCACCGTCGTCTCCAACCCCTCGCGGGGCTCCACGGAGCCGATGAAGAAGGTGCAGTCGAGCCGTCCCTCGCGCACCGAGGTCAGGTTGGCCTGGGTGTTGCGCGAGTGGAGTGAGATCTGGACGCTCGGGTAGCGCCAGCACATGTACTCGATCAGTGGTAGCAGACGGTAGTCGGTCAGACTCTGTGCGCTGCCGATGACCAGCTTGCCGTGCGGCTCGCCGTTCATCGTGATCGCTTTCCTGGCCTTGTCGGTCAGGGTGATGATGTTCCGCGCGAAAGGCAATAGCTCGACACCGGCAGAGGTCATCTGGATGCCGCGCGGAAGTCGTCGGAACAGGGGGACGCCGAGGGTCTCCTCGAGCGCCTTGATCCGAGTGGTTATAGTGGGTTGTGAGCAATTCAGCGTGGCGGCTGCCTTGGTGAAACTGCCCGTTTGAACCACAGTTGTGAACGCCAAAAGCTGACGCGTCTCCATGGAGCTCCCCAACGGTGCGTGTAAGTGGTCCACGATGAGGCCGGTACGGGACGGCATCGTGATCTCTTGTGCGTGGCGGCAGTTGACCTGGCCGTGCTGATCAGGCGCGGCCCGAGGTCGATCAACATCGCCGCGCTACCGCCAGGGGTGGAACGCGGTGGCCGGGAGGCTCCCCGGGGGCCGGTCGGACCCCGAAGCGACAGCCGGCGCCCAGTGGTGGTCCTGGGTTAGTGTTCGGCAGCGGCGGAATGGATCTCATCGGGTCATCGGCACCTTGTCTGGTAGGTGGTTAAAGAGCTCGATGACATTGTCTCGCTCGTTCCTGTCGGTCCCGGTTGCCGGTTGCGTCCGCTGCTGACCCCCCAGAACGTCCGGCAACGCCAATTATTGCTGGTCCAACATGCGGATCCGGGCGTCACGCTACCTGAAACCCACACTAATGGACTACGGCGGTTGGAGTCATCTCGACAAGTGAAAGTTTTCTGGCGAGCGCTACTCCAAACGGCCTCAATTCACTCTTTGTGGCGAACCTCCCCTCCGCGATGGTTGCCGACTGTTAGTCGCCTCTACGACATACGTGTTACACGACCTGGGTCCCGCCTCGCTCGGTGCTGACGCTCTCCGCAGTGCTCACGGCTCCCATTGCCACTCGAACGGAGTAACGGATCACCCTGTCGATCGACCGTTGGGCCGCATAGGTACACCCGAATCGCCTCTGGCGAAACCGCGAAAATGCGGTCTGCTAGCCCGTTGACGTGAAGCTGCCGGCCGTGGTTGGCGGTCGCGGCGGGCGGCCCGGCGGGACAGCCGGGGCGCGCCGGCGGCGGGTGGTTAGGAACCAGCGTTGTGATTTCCACCGCCCGCGGCGGCCGTCCCGCGAGGTGGACGCGGGGGCCCGGCGGGTGCGTCCGGACGGCGGTATGGAGCGGCGCGGCGGAGCCCCTGGCCGACAACCCCCTCGAAAGGGTGAAATTCCGCCGCCCGCGCGAATTCCCGAAGCGCCGGCGAAGGCATTCCCGGCCACCCGGTATTGCCGCCGCAATGGCCGGCGGCGGCCGTCGGGCCCGCCGTCACGCCCGGTTGCGGCACCCGGAGCCGGGGTGCTAGCGCCGCCGCGTCCGCCGACCGCCTAGACTCAGGCGGAATCCCGGCACGCGCCCACGCGTTCCCCGGGGTGTTCCGCACGTCATGCCCGTTACGAGGAGACCACGTTGAAGAGCACCGTCGAGCACCTGAGCCCGACGCGGGTCCGGATCAACGTCGAGGTGCCGTTCGACGAGCTCAAGTCGGACTTCGACCGCGCGTACCGCAAGCTGGCCAAGCAGGTCCGCATCCCCGGCTTCCGCCCCGGCAAGGCCCCCGCCCGCGTGCTGGAGAGCCGCATCGGCCGCGCGCCCGTGCTGGACGAGGTCGTCCAGGAGGCCATCCCGGCCAAGTACCTGGAGGCCGTCACCTCCGGCGAGCTGCGCACCCTGGGCCGCCCCGACTTCGAGGTGACCAAGATCGAGGACGGCGAGTCGCTGGCGTTCACCGCCGAGGTCGACGTCCGCCCCGAGATCACGGTCCCCGCGTTCGGCGAGCTGACCGTCAGCGTCGACGACCAGGAGGTCACCGACGAGGACGTGGACACCCAGCTCGACGAGCTGCGCGCCCGCTTCGCCACCCTCACCGGCGTCAAGCGCCCCGCCCAGCAGGGCGACTTCGTCGTGGTCGACCTGTCGGCGACGGTGGACGGCGAGGAGGTCGAGGAGGCCAAGACGACCGGTCTGTCCTACGAGATCGGGTCCGGCCAGCTCGTCGAGGGCATCGACGACGCCCTGATCGGCGCGTCCGAGGGCGAGTCGAAGAACTTCACCACCACCCTGGTCGCCGGCGACCACGCGGGCCGCGACGCCGAGGTCATCGTGGTGCTGAACTCGGTCAAGGAGCGCCAGCTCCCCGAGCTGGACGACGAGTTCGCGCAGCTCGCCAGCGAGTTCGACACGCTGGACGAGCTGAAGGCCGACCTGCGCACCCGGTTGGCCCGCGTGAAGAAGATGCAGCAGGGCGTCCAGGCCCGGGACAAGGTGCTGGAGGCGCTGCTGGCCAGCGTCGACGTGCCGCTGCCCGAGGCCGTCGTGCAGGGCGAGGTCGAGGCGCGGGCGCACGACGCCATCCACGCGCTCGACCACGACGAGGCGCGCTTCGCCGAGTGGCTGGCCGAGCAGGGCCAGACCCAGGAGGAGTTCGACGCCGAGGTCCGCCAGGCGTCCGAGCAGGCGGTCAAGACCCAGCTCGTGCTGGACGCGATCGCCGACGCCGAGCAGCTCAACGTCACCGACGCCGAGCTGACCGAGCGCATCATCTACCAGGCCCAGCGGTTCGGCATCAGCCCGGACGAGTACGTCAAGCGGGCGCAGCAGTCCGGCCAGCTCGGCGCGATCTTCGCCGACGTGCGCCGCGGCAAGGCGCTGGCCTCGGTCGTGCGGCAGGCGACCGTCAAGGACTCCGCCGGCAACACCCTGGACCTGGACGAGCTCTTCGGCGAGACGAAGTCCACTGAGGAGCAGGAACCCGCGAACGCGGAGTGAAGCCCTGAGCGAACGCGGGCGGTGTCGGGACGTCGACGCCGCCCGCCTTCGTTAAGGTCGTTGCTACGAGACTCTTTTCGGCACAGCTAGTCGGCAAAGTTAGGCAGGCAGACGTGACGCAGCATTCCTTCCCGACGCCCTTGATGCGAGCGGCCACGGGGATGAACCTCAACGACTCGGTCTACGAGCGCCTGCTCCGCGAGCGGATCATCGTGCTGGGGTCGCAGGTCGAAGAGGGCATCGCCAACCAGATCACCGCCCAGCTCCTCCTGCTCGCCGCGGAGGACCCGGAGAAGGACATCACGCTCTACATCAACTCGCCCGGCGGCTCGGTGACCGCGGGCATGGCGATTTTCGACACGATGCAGCTCATCGAGCCGGACGTGGCCACCTACGCGATGGGCCTGGCCGCCTCGATGGGGCAGTTCCTGCTCTCCGCGGGCACGCCCGGCAAGCGGCACGCGCTCCCGCACGCCCGCATCCTCATGCACCAGCCCTCGGCCGGTGTCGGCGGCACGGCGGCGGACATCGCGATCCAGGCGGACATGCTCACCAGGACCAAGCACGAGATGGCCGAGCTCATCGCGCAGCACACGGGTCAGCCGGTCGAGCGCATCATCGCCGACTCGGACCGCGACCGCTGGTTCACCGCCCAGGAAGCCCTCGAGTACGGCTTCGTGGACAAGGTGATCACCCGTGCCAGCCAGGCGACGACCAACTGACCGCGAGCAGAGCACCAGGAGACCTGAAGTGAGCCAGTTCCACGCGCCGCAGTCCCGGTACGTGCTCCCGTCGTTCGTCGAGCGCACCAGCTACGGCATCAAGGAGTCCAACCCGTACAACAAGCTGTTCGAGGAGCGCATCATCTTCCTCGGCGTGCAGGTGGACGACGCGTCGGCCAACGACGTGATGGCCCAGCTGCTCGTGCTGGAGTCGGAGGACCCCGACCGCGACATCCTGATGTACATCAACTCGCCCGGTGGCTCGTTCACCTCGCTGATGGCCATCTACGACACCATGCAGTTCGTCCGCCCGGACATCCAGACCTACTGCCTGGGCCAGGCGGCCTCGGCGGCGGCCGTGCTGCTCGCGGCGGGCACCCCCGGCAAGCGGCACGCGCTGCCGAACGCCCGGATCCTGATCCACCAGCCGGCCACCGAGGGCGTCTACGGGCAGGTCTCCGACCTGGAGATCCAGTCCAACGAGATCCAGCGGGTCCGCCGGCTGCTGGAGACCACGCTCGCGCGGCACACCAGCCGCTCGCCCGAGCAGGTGCGCGCCGACATCGAGCGCGACAAGATCCTCACCGCCGACGAGGCCAAGGAGTACGGCATCGTCGACAGCGTCCTGCCCTACCGGAAGCTCTCGGCGAAGTAGTCCCGGCGTGGCGTGGGGGGGGCGCGCCCCCCCCCCCGGGGCCCCGCGGGGGGGCGGGGGGGGGGGGGGGGGGGGGGCCCCCCCCCCCCGAGCCGACCAGGGGTCCTGCCCGGTTCGGCGTGTCGGGGGCACGCTGGTCCTCCCGCACAGGCGGGTAGGACAGGTACCGTCGAGGGGAACGGGCGGACCCCGCACCCAGCGGGCACTCGCCACATCAGCAGTCAGGCGCACCTCACCAGGTCGTGCGCCGGAGGGGACAGAGGTCAGCGGTCATGGCACGTATCGGTGACGGCGGCGACCTGCTGAAGTGCTCTTTCTGCGGCAAGAGCCAGAAGCAGGTGAAAAAACTCATCGCCGGACCGGGTGTCTACATCTGCGATGAGTGCATCGACCTCTGCAACGAGATCATCGAGGAAGAACTCGCGGAGGCCGGCGACGTCAAGCTCGACGAGCTGCCCAAGCCCGCCGAGATCCACGAGTTCCTCGACCAGTACGTGATCGGCCAGAACGAGGCCAAGCGCACGCTCTCGGTGGCGGTCTACAACCACTACAAGCGCATCCAGGCAGGTGACCGCGGGCGTGAGGGCCGCGACGACGGCGTGGAACTCGCCAAGTCGAACATCCTCATGCTCGGTCCGACCGGGTGCGGCAAGACCTACCTGGCCCAGACGCTCGCCAAGATGCTGAACGTGCCGTTCGCCATCGCGGACGCCACGGCGTTGACCGAGGCGGGCTATGTGGGCGAGGACGTGGAGAACATCCTCCTCAAGCTCATCCAGGCGGCGGACTACGACGTCAAGCGCGCCGAGACCGGCATCATCTACATCGACGAGGTCGACAAGATCGCTCGAAAGAGTGAAAACCCGTCGATCACGCGCGACGTGTCCGGTGAAGGCGTGCAGCAGGCGCTGCTGAAAATACTGGAGGGCACGACGGCCTCCGTGCCGCCGCAGGGCGGGCGCAAGCACCCCCACCAGGAGTTCATCCAGATCGACACGACGAACGTGCTGTTCATCGTGGCGGGCGCGTTCGCGGGCCTGGACAAGATCATCCAGGACCGGGTCGGCAAGCGCGGGCTCGGCTTCGGCGCCGAGGTGCGCACCAAGGCCGAGGTCGACGCGGCGGACTACTACGCCGAGTCGATGCCCGAGGACCTGATCAAGTTCGGTCTGATCCCGGAGTTCATCGGCCGGTTGCCGATGGTCGCGAGTGTCACGAACCTGGACAAGGCGTCGCTGGTCCGCATCCTCACCGAGCCGAAGAACGCGCTGGTCAAGCAGTACCAGAAGCTGTTCGAGATGGACGGGGTGGAGCTCGAGTTCACCCGGACGGCGATGGAGGCGGTCGCGGACCAGGCGATCCTGCGGGGCACCGGCGCCCGCGGCCTGCGGGCGATCATGGAAGAGGTTCTGCTGCCGGTGATGTACGACATCCCCAGCCGCACGGACGTCGCCAAGGTCGTCATCACGGAGCAGACCGTGAAGGAGAACGTCAACCCGACCATCGTGGCGCGGCAGCCCTCGCGGCGCGAGCGCCGCGAGAAGTCCGCCTGAGGACCGGTCCGGGTTGTCCCTCCCGCACGTCCTGATCCTGCACGGCCTGGGCGGCTCCGGGCCGGAGCACTGGCAGAACTGGCTGGCAGGCGAACTGGCCCACCACGGTGGGTCGGTCGACCTGCCCCTGTTCAGCTCCCCGGACGCGCCGAGCCTGCCGGCGTGGCTGGCGGAGCTGCGGTCGCACCTGGCCGCGATGCCGGCGCCCGACTCGGGTGAACGGGTCGTGGTCGCGCACTCGCTGGCCGCGCTGCTGTGGCTGCACCACGCGGCCGGCGAGTTCGACGAGGCGCTGCGGGTCGACCGGGTGCTGCTGGTCGCGCCGCCCGCGCCCGACTACGACGGCGAGCCGCTGATCCGGGACTTCCTGGGGCCGCGGCTGGACCCGACGGCGGTGCGGCGGGCGGCGGTGTCGACCCGGCTGGTGGCGGGCGAGGGCGACTCCTACTGCACGTTGGCGCAGGCCAAGGAGCTGGCCGAGGCGTTGCGCGTGGACCTGGACGTGATCGTGGGCGGCGGTCACCTGAACGTGGACGCCGGCTACGGTCCGTGGAGCGCGGTGCTGAAGTGGGTCCGCAGCGGGCGGGTGCCGCTCACGCCGCGGTGACGGTCACCCGGAAGAGGGTGAACGAGGCCAGGAACGGGCCCGTGCGCAGGTCGGTCAGCCACGCGTCGGCGGCCAGGCGGGCGAGCTGCCGGCCGACCACCGAGTGCGGCACGACCCGGTCGCACACGAAGCGGTTGAACGCCAGGTTCACGGCCACCGGGCCGGGGTCCACGGCGAGGGTCTCCCAGTCCGGTTGCGCCAGCGCGGCGCGACCGGTGGGGCGCAGCACGCGGCGCAACTCGGCCAGGACGGCGGCCGGGTCGGGGACCCGGTGCAGGACCCGGTCGAGCCGGGCGCGGTCCACGCTGTCGTCCTCCAGCGGGAGCGCCTGCGCGCAGCACGGTCACCGTGGTCGGCATGGGGTCAGGCAACCACAGCCGTGTGGAGGAACCGTGGGCGTCAGGGAACGCGCTTGCCGAGGAAGCGGATGACGTCGGGGACGACCTTGCGGTAGAGGGCGTCGTCGTGGCCGCCGGGGACGATGGAGGCCACGGCGGGCCGGGTGGCGGCGATGAACCGGCGGGTGCCGGTGATGAAGCGGTCCCGGTCGCCCGCCCAGACGCCGATCGGCGTCGCGCCCAGCTTGTCGGTGTTCTTCAGCGGGTCCAGCTCGGCCCAGGCGGCGGGGCTCGCGAACGCGCCGCGCTGCGACATCTCCGCCCAGTCGGTGAGCAGGGCGGGGGCGATGGCGGCGACGGCCCGGACCGGGTCGCGGCGCTCGTGGCGCCGGCGGGCGTAGAGGAGCGCGCCGAAGCCGCCCATCGACACGCCGGTGCAGGCGAACGGGGCCCCGAAGCCGCGTTCCCGCAGCCAGCGGGGCACCTCGTCGAGCAGCATGGCCAGGGGGTCGTCGCCGGGCACGTTCTCGTGCCAGTAGTGGTCGCCGCCGTCCACCGCGACGAACCCGAACGGCGGGATCTGGCGCCGGGCGACGGCCGCGACCAGCACCGCGTCCATGTTCGCCACGGACGCGAGGCGGGCGGTGCCGTGGCGGCCGTGCAGCAGGATCGACATGGGCAGGTCTTCGGTGCGGGTGTTCGGCGGCACCATGGTGAGCAGGTCCACGTCGCGCCCCCGGTGCTCGGAGCGGACGCGTTCGATCGTGACCACGGCGCGTTGGACGGCCGGCACCGGGCCCGCCACGCCGAGCGCGTGGCGCAGGGCCTCGCCGAGCGGCGCGTTGCCGTGCAGCGCGGCGGTCACGCCCGCGGTCGCCAGCGCGCCGCCCGCCAGCGCGGTGAGCGCCGTCCGTCTGCTGAGCATGGTTCACCCCTCCGGGCACATCGCTGTGAACCGCGCTCGCGTTTCTTCAGATCGCCGAGCGGCTGCGCAGTTCCGCGATCTGCTCCGGGGTGTAGCCGAGCCCGTGCAGCACGTGGTCGGTGTGCTCGCCGAGGGCGGGCACCGGCGCCGGGGTCCACGTCCACGCCGACGAGTCGACCGGCGGGCGCAGGGCGGTGACGTGGCCGCCCGGCACCGGGACGGTGGCCCGCCGGTCGCGGGCGACGAGCTGCGGGTGGGTCGGGAGGTCGGCGACGCCGCGGGTCCGGGCGGCGGGCACGTCCGCCTCGTCCAGGGCCCGGAGCAGGTCGGCGGCGGTCCAGCGGGTGAAGTCGAGCTGGGCGTGCAGCTCGTCGCGGTGGGCCACGCGGGACGCGACGGTGGTGAAGCGGGGGTCGTCGGCGAGGTCGGGGCGGTCGAGGAGGCGGCACAGGCGTCGCCACTGGGGGTCGTTCTGCACGGCCACGTGGACGGTGCCGTCCGCGCACGGGAACGGGCCGTACGGGGCGATGGTGGCGTGGTGCGCGCCGGTCCGCGGCGCGGCTCGGCCGGTGCCGGCGGCGTAGAGCATGGGCTGGTGCATCCACTCGGCCATCGCCTCGAAGAGGGACAGGCCGAGGGTGGCGCCCTCGCCGGTCCGGGCGCGGTGCAGGAGGGCGGCCAGGACGGCGGACTGGAGTTGGACGCCGGCGGCGATGTCGGCCACCGAGATGCCCACCCGCGCGGTGACGTCGTCCTGCCCGGTGAGGTCGATGAGGCCGGTCTCGGACTGGACCAGGGCGTCGAACGCCTTGCGCGCCGCGTACGGCCCCGGCTGCCCGTAGCCGGAGAGTTCGCCGATCACGAGATCGGGTTTCACCTGCCGGAGTGAGGCGGCGTCCACGCCGAGCCGGCGCGCGGCGTCCGGCGAGAGGTTGCACAGGACCACGTCGGCGGTGGCGACGAGGCGGCGCAGGACGTCGCGGGCGTCGGGGTGCTTGAGGTCGAGGGTGAGGGACTCCTTGCCGACGTTGGTCCAGGCGAAGTAGGAGGAGACTTCGCCGCAGGCGGTGTCGTAGTAGCGGGCGAAGTCGCCCTCCGGGCGCTCGACCTTGACCACCCGCGCGCCCAGGTCGGCCAGCAGCCGGGTGGCGTAGGGCACCGCGACGGCCTGCTCCAGGCTGACGACGAGCACCCCGTCCAGGGGTCTCACGCGGCGACCCGGTCGTGGCCGGTGTAGACGTTCATCGAGTCGCCGCGCAGGAACCCGACCAGGGTCACGCCCTGCTCCTCGGCCAGGTCGGCGGCCAGCGAGGACGGCGCGGAGACGGCGGCGAGCACCGGGACGCCGGCCATCGCGGCCTTCTGCACCAGCTCGAACGACGCCCGGCCGGAGACCATGAGCACGGTGCCCGCCAGCGGGACGCGGTTCTGCAGCACGGCCCAGCCGAGGACCTTGTCGACCGCGTTGTGCCGGCCCACGTCCTCGCGGACGACCAGCGCCTGGCCGGTGGTGGTGAACAGCCCGGCCGCGTGCAGGCCGCCGGTCGCGGCGAAGACCTTCTGCCGCCGGCGCAGCTCGTCGGGCAGGCCGGCGAGGACGTCCACGTCGACGGTGGAGTCGTCGTGGGCGGGGGAGTGCCTGGTCTTGAGCTTGACCGCGTCCAACGCCGCCTTGCCGCAGACGCCGCACGACGACGTGGTGTAGAAGTTGCGCTCCACGCTCGCGTCCGGCGGCGCGACGCCCTCGGCGAGGGTGAGGTCGAGCACGTTGTAGGTGTTGACGCCGTCCGGGCCGGCGCCCTCGCAGAACCGCGCGACGGCGATGTCCTCCAGACCGGTGATGACGCCCTCGCCGAACAGGAAGCCGTGCGCCAGCTCGACGTCGTGGCCGGGGGTGCGCATGGTCACGGTGAGCGCCTTGCCGCCCACCCGCAGCTCCAACGGCTCCTCGGCGGCGAGCGCGTCGACCCGTTTGCGGGACGTCCGTCGCGCGAACGTGACGACTGGACGACGCACGGTGACCCGCCCCATCGCGTGCCTCCTTCTGCTGGCCGGGTGGTCTCGCGGTCCAGGTTACGGACTGCGGGGCGGGGTGGTCGTCCACTTCGGACCCGCGCGGGCAGCCGCGGGATCGCGGCGGCGTCGTCTGGCAGAGTCGGGTGCGTGGATACCTACGACGTGGTGGTGGTCGGCGGCGGGCACAACGCGCTGGTGGCGGCCGCGTACCTGGCGCGGGCGGGTCGCACGGTGCTGGTGCTGGAGAAGCTCGACCACGTCGGCGGCGCGGCGGTGAGCGAGGAGGCGTTCCCGGGCGTGCCGGCGCGCCTGTCGCGGTACTCGTACCTGGTCAGCCTGCTGCCCGACCGGATCGTGGCGGACCTGGGGCTGCGGGTGGCGTTGCGGTCGCGGTCGGCGTCGTCCTACACCCCGGCGGGCGACCTGCTGGTGGAGCGCGACCCGGGCCCGGCGACCGCCGCGTCGTTCCGGGCGCTGACCGGCTCGGACGCCGAGTGGGAGCGGTGGCGGCGCTGGTACGACGACCTGGAGGTGCTGGCGGAGGCGTTGTCGCCGACGCTGCTGGAGCCGCTGCTGTCCCGCGAGCACGCCCGGCTGCGGGTCGACTCGGTGGCGCGGATGCGGCTGTGGGACCAGGTGGTGGAGCGGCCGCTGGGCGAGACGCTGGAGGAGCTGTTCGCGCACGACGTGGTGCGCGGCGTGGTCGCCACGGACGCGTTGATCGGCACGCACGCGTCGTTGCACGACCTGAAGGCGAACCGGTGCTTCCTCTACCACGTGATCGGCAACGGCACGGGGGAGTGGCAGGTGCCGGTGGGCGGCATGGGCGCGGTCACCGGCGAGTTGCTGCGGGTGGCGCGCGAGGCCGGGGCGGAGGTCGTGACGCGGGCCGAGGTGACCCGCGTCGAGGCGGACGGCGTGACGGCCGAGGTGGACTACGACGGCCGCACGGTGGGGGCGAGGTTCGTGCTGAGCGGCGTCGCTCCGTCCACTTTGGACCGGCTGCGCGGTCGGCCGGCCGCGCCGGTGGCCGAGGGCTGCCAGGTGAAGGTGAACATGCTGCTGGAGCGGCTGCCGAGGTTCCGCAGCGGCGTGGACCCCCGGGTGGCGTTCGCCGGGACGCTGCACGTGGACGAGTCGTACGGGCAGTTGGAGGCGGCGTACCGGGAGAGCGCGGCCGGTCGGACGCCGTCGGTGCTGCCGGCGGAGATGTACTGCCACACGCTGACCGACCCGTCGATCCTCGCGCCGGAGCTGGTGGCGCGCGGGTGGCACACGTTGACGCTGTTCGGCCTGCACACGCCCGCCGCGTTGTTCGAGCGGGACAACGCGGGGTTGCGGGACGAGCTGGTCGGCCGGTACCTGGCCGGGCTGAACGCCCACCTGGAGGAGCCGATCGAGTCGTGCCTGGCGAGGGACGCGAACGGCGAGCCGTGCCTGGAGGCGCGCACGCCGCTGGACCTGGAGTCGGAGCTGGGCCTGCCGCGCGGCAACATCTTCCACGACGAGCTGGCCTGGCCGTTCGCCGAGCACGAGGAGGAGGTGGGCCGGTGGGGCGTGGAGACCGACGTGGCGAACCTGTTCGTCTGCGGCGCGGGGGCCCGGCGCGGCGGCGGGGTCAGCGGGATCGGCGGGCACAACGCCGCCATGGCGGTGCTGGAGCGGTGACGCCGTGAGCGACGTCCACAACGAGATCAGCGGCACCGTGTTCGGCCCGGTGCTCCAGGTCGGCCGGGTGGACTCGCTGACCGTCGTGGGGCCGGCCGCGCCGGTGACCCCGGCGAGCCTGCCGGTGGACGAGGGGTTCGTGGGCCGGGCCGCGGAGCTGAACGCGCTGCGGGACTTCCTGTCGCCCGCCGGCGAGCGGACCGCGCTGGCCGTGGTGGGCCTGGCCGGGGTGGGCAAGTCGGCGCTGGTGGTGCGGGCCGCGCACCTGGCGGTCGGGGCGGGCTGGTTCCCCGGCGGCGTGCTGTTCGTGGACGCCCAGGGGTACAACGACGACCGGCGGTTGAGCGCGAACGACGCGTTGGCCTCCCTGCTCCGCGCGCTCGGCGTGCCCGGCGAGGCCATCCCTCCCGGCCAGGGCGATCGCGAGGCGCTGTACCGGTCGCAGCTGGCGGCGCGCCCGGCCGTGCTGGTCGTGGTGGACAACGCGTCGTCGGCCGACCAGGTGCTGCCGTTGCGGCCCGCCGGTCGGGCCCACCGCATGGTGTTGACCAGCCGGGACACCCTGCCGGTGCCCGGCGCGCGGCGGATCGAGCTGGACGTGATGAGCGCCGCCGAGGCCGTAGCGGTGCTGGAGGACGCGGTCCGCGCCGTGGACCCGGACGACGACCGGATCGCCACCGACCCGGCGGCGGCCGGCGCGTTGGCCGGGTCGTGCGGCTTCCTGCCGCTGGCGTTGCGGATCGTCGCCGAGGTGGTGGCCGACCGGCGGGGCGAGGACCTGACCCGGTTCGCCGAGTCCATCGGCGCGGCGCACGACCGGTTGAGCGAGTTGGCCTACGACGACTCGGTCGACGTGCGCACGGCGTTCAACGCCTCCTACGCGCGGCTGCCCGCGGACCAGGCGCGGATGTTCCGCCTGGCCGCGCTCCACCCCGGTCGCACGGTCACCGCCGCGACCGCCGCCGCGCTGGCCGGCGTCACGCCCGCCCTGGCCGGGGTGTTGTTGATCCGATTACGGCGCGCACACCTGCTCCAGCGCGGTGTGGTGGCCGACGAGTACCGGTTCCACGACCTGCTGCGCATCTACGCCGCCGAAAGGTGCGCCGCCGTGGAGTCCGAGGAGGCACGCCGCACGGCGCAGCGCGCTCTGGTGGACCACTACGTGACGCGCGCCAAGGGCGTGCACAGCCACCTGGACCCCGGCTCGGCCGCCCGGGAGGTGTTCGCCGACCGCTCGGCGGCCCTGGCCTGGTTCGACAGCGAGGTGCACAACCTGCCGCCGGTGCTGGACCTGGCCGCGCGCCACGGGTGGCACGCCGAGGTGCGCGACGCGGGCAGCGCGTCGTTCCGGTACTTCGACCTGCGCCGCCCCCCGGAGTGGATGCCGGTCGAGCTGATGGCGCTGGCCTCCGCACGGGCCCTGGGCGACCGGATCGGGGAGGGCAAGGCGCTGAACGGCCTGGGCAGCGCCCACCACCGGCTGCGGCGGTTCGACGAGGCGCTGACCCACTTCCGGAGCGCGTTGGCGTTGTTCTCCGAGGCGGGGTCGCTGCGGGACCAGGCGCACTCGCTCAACAACATCGCCTCGACCTACGCGGTGACCGGCCGCTTCACGGAGGCCGTGCCGCACCTGGAGCGCAGCGCCGCCGCGTACCGGGCCGCCGGGGACCGGGACGGCGAGGCGCGGTGCCTGGCGAACCTCGGCAAGCTGCACAACGACCTGGGCGACCCCGGTCGGGCGATCGACTTCTACCGGCGCGCGCTGGACCTGCGCCGGCAGGTCGGCGACCGGGACGGCGAGGGCGACTGCCTCAACGGCCTGGGCATCGCCTGCGAGCGCCTGGACGCGCTGGACGAGGCCGAGCGGCACTACCTGGCCGCGCTGGAGGTGTACCGGTCGACGGGCAACCGGCACGGCGAGGGGCAGGTGCTGGGCAACCTCGGGCAGGCGCTGGGCGGCGCGGGCCGGTTCGCCGAAGCGCTCGGCTACCACGAGCGGGACCTGGCCATCGCGCGGGAGGTCGGCGACGCGCACGGCGAGGCGATCTCGCTCTACAACCTCGGGCTCACGCACTGGTCGTTGGGCGACGCCGACCGGGCCGCCGAGCACCTGCGGCACGCGGCCGGGCGGTTGGACGAGACGAACGACCCCGCCACGGCCGAGGCGGCCCGCGACTCGCTGCGGCGGCTGGAGGCCGAGCGGACCGCGGGCCGCACGTGGTTCAGAGGGCGGCGAAGAGGTCGGTGACCAGCCGCTGGGCCCGGTCGGCGGTCGCGCCGGACGTCACGGTGATCTCGATCGCGCCGGCGCGGGCGACGACGGCGGTCAGGACGACCTCGCCCGTGACGGCGGTGGCGCGGTACGCCTCGTCGTGGAAGCCGGGCAGGTCGGTGACCTGGCCGTGCTCGCGCCGCCCCTCGGCGAAGGAGGCGGCGTCGACGCCGGTCCGGAAGCGGACCTCGGTCGTGCCGCCGTCGTAGGTGCAGCGCACGACGTTGCCGGCGATCGTCTGCCGCGGGTGGTTGAGCCGCAGCCCCAGGGCCGCGCCGACCACGTCCGGCGGCGCGTCCGCGCAGGTCAGGCCGGCCGCGTCGGTCGCGGCCGGTGACGCCTCCGGCGCGGCGGCCGGCGGGCTCGGCGGCGCGCTCGTGCACGCGGCCAGCACGAGCAGGGCCACGGCGGGGAGCACGGTCCTCATCACGTGCGTAGGTTCGCCCGAACGGCCGCAGGCGTTACCGGCCGTCAGACCGCCTCCAGCCGCACCACGATGGACTTCGACGTCGGCGTGCCCGACCCGGTGGCCGTGGAGTCCAGCGGCACCAGCGCGTTGGCCTCCGGGAAGTACGCCGCCGCGCAGCCCCGCGCCGTCGGGTAGGCGACCACCCGGAACCGCTCGGCCCGCCGCTCGGTGACGCCCGTCGGGTCGTCCGGCCACTCGCTGACCAGGTCCACGTGCTGCCCGTCGCGCAGGCCGAGCGCCGTCAGGTCCTCGGGGCTGACGAACACCACCCGCCGGCCGTCCTTCACGCCCCGGTAGCGGTCGTCCAGCCCGTAGATCGTGGTGTTGTACTGGTCGTGGCTGCGCAGCGTCTGGAGCAGCAGCCGGCCCGGCGGCACGCGCAGCACGGTCAGGTCGTTCGCCGAGAAGTGCGCCTTGCCCGACCGGGTGCCGGTGAACTCGCGGGCGTCGCGGGGCGCGTGCGGCAGCACGAAGCCGTCCGGCCGGCGTACCCGCTCGTTGTAGTCGGCGCAGCCCGGCACGACCCGCGCGATCCGGTCCCGGATCAGGTCGTAGTCCTTCTCGAACTCCTCCCACGGCACGGGGTGCGCCGGCCCCAGCACGGCCCGCGCCAACCGGCACACGATCGACACCTCCGACAGCAGCCGGTCGCTCGCCGGGGCCAGCCGCCCCCGCGAGCGGTGCACGACCGACATGGAGTCCTCGACCGTCACGAACTGCTCGCCGGTGTGCTGCACGTCGCTCTCCGTGCGGCCCAGCGTGGGCAGGATCAGCGCCGTGCGCCCGTGCACCACGTGCGACCGGTTCAGCTTGGTCGACACGTGCACGGTCAGGTCCAGCTTCCGCATGGCCGCCTCGGTCACCGCCGTGTCCGGGGTGGCGGAGGCGAAGTTCCCGCCGACGGCGAAGAACACCTTCGCCGCGCCGTCGCGCATGGCCCGGATCGACGCCACGGTGTCGAACCCGTGCTCGCGCGGCACCTCGATGCCGAACTCGGCCTCCAGCGCGGCCAGGAACTTCTCCGGCATCTTCTCCCAGATGCCCATGGTCCGGTCGCCCTGCACGTTCGAGTGGCCACGCACCGGGCACAGGCCCGCGCCCGGCTTGCCGATCATGCCGCGCAGCAGCGCCACGTTCGCGATCTCGCGGATCGTCGGCACGGCGTGCTTGTGCTGGGTCAGCCCCATGGCCCAGCAGAAGATCGTGCGCTCCGACTCCGCGAGCATCCGGGCGAACCGCTCCACCTGCGCCCGCGGCAGCCCGGTGGCCGCGTCGACCGACGCCCAGTCCAGCCGCCGCACGTGCTCGGCGTACTCGGCGAACCCGTCGGTGAAGCCCTCGACGAACGCGGTGTCGACCGCGTCCCAGGACAGCAGCAGGTTGCCCGCCGCCTGGAACAGCGCCTGGTCGCCGCCCAGCCGGATCTGCAGGAACTCGTCGGCCAGCTTCGTGCCCGCGCCGACCAGGCCGCGCGCGTTCTGCGGGTTCTTGAACCGCAGCAGCCCGGCCTCGGGCAGCGGGTTCACCGCCACGATCCGCGCGCCCGCGCGCTTGGCGTCCTCCAGCGCGGACAGCATCCGCGGGTGGTTCGTGCCCGGGTTCTGGCCCACCACCACGATCAGGTCGGCGCGGGCGAAGTCGTCGATGCCCACCGAGCCCTTGCCGATGCCGGTCGTCTCCGACAACGCCGCGCCGGACGACTCGTGGCACATGTTCGAGCAGTCCGGCAGGTTGTTCGTGCCGAACGAGCGCACCAGCAGCTGGTACAGGAACGCGGCCTCGTTGCTGGTGCGGCCCGAGGTGTAGAACACGGCCTCGTGCGGGCTCGCCAGCCCGTTGAGGTGGGAGGCGACCAGCGAGAACGCCTCGTCCCAGGCGATCGGCTCGTAGTGCGTCGCGCCCTCGCGCAGCACCACCGGCTCGGTGATCCGGCCCTGCTGCCCGAGCCAGTAGTCGGTCTTGCCGGCCAGCTCCGCGACCGGGTGCGCGGCGAAGAACTCCGGGCCGACGCGCCGCCGGGTCGCCTCCTCGGCGACCGCCTTCGCGCCGTTCTCGCAGAACTCGGCGAGCTTGCGGTGCCCCTGCGGCTCCGGCCACGCGCAGCCGGGGCAGTCGAACCCCTCGCGCTGGTTGAGCAACCGCAACGTGGTCGCCGTGCGGGTGACGCCCATCTGCTCGACCCCGCGCCGCAGCGACACCGCGACGCCGGGCAGGCCCGCCGCCCACCGCTTGGGCTCGCTCACGTCGAGCCGGGACTCGTCGATGTCCTGCCGGGGCGGGGTGCGGTCCATGGCCCCATTGTGCAACCAGCCGGTACGCCGCCGGCGCGCCCCGCGCGAGCGCGCCGGCGGTCTGTCCGATCGCCGGCCGCGCCGAGGGCGACGCGGACCGCTGCCACGGGCCCCAAGGGGTTGCGATCGGCCCGTGGAACCGACGTCCTCACCTGCGGCGATCCGGTGATCAACGCTCATTGTGATCGCCGTCACTGTGCTGCGAATCGTCCGATCGGGTGACCTCAGCGGTGGCAGCTGTCGGCCGTCGGCATCGGTCGGTCCGGGTCGAAGTAGTGCTCCGGGTCCTCGCGCGCGTCGGCCCCCACCGGCGCCCCGCGATCCGCGATCGCCGGCGCGAGGAACCCCCGGTCGGCCGCCTCGCACGACATCGAGTAGCGGAAGCCGGACGACTCCCCGGTCCACAGGCCGTGGCTGCCGTCCCGGAAGGTCGGGCCCGAGCGCACCACGTAGGTCATCCTGACGCGATCGAGCGCGACGATGTCCATCGGACCGGTCAGCCGGCCCGGCTCGGCGTGGCGAACGCGTAGGCGATCGCGTAGTTCGTGTGCACGACCAGCTCGCCGGCCTTGCCCGCCTCCGCCCGCATCGACCCGCTGACCTTCGGCGCGACCGGCAGCAGCGGCCACTCCCGCGCCACCCGCGTCACCACCAGGCCGGCCTCGACGTCGTGGCGGCCGTCGAACAGCGGGCGCATGTGGTCCTGCAGGTCCGGGGCGAGCAGCCCCAGGAACGGCTCCACGTCGTGCCCCTCGACCACGCGCCGGTCCAGCCGCGACGTGACGACAGCCCACCGGACCCGTTCGTACGCCGCCGCCACCTGGTCCGCGGTGAACTCGCCGAACGCCTCGGCCCGCGGCACGACGACCCCGGCCTCGCCGTCCGCCCACCCCTCGACGGGCGTGCCGGCGAACGGCCGCGCCGGGTCCACCCCCGACCACGGGCCCGGTCCCGACCCGTCCCGCTCCCGCAGGCTCCACCACGACGCCCCGACGAGCAGCAACACGACGAGCGCCACGGCCGTGACCGTCCGGGCGCGGCCGGTGGGCAGCCGCCGTCGCGGTCGGCGCACCCGCTTCGGGCGCTCGGCGCGGGCCGCCTTCTCCGCCCGCCGGGTCGCCTCCCGGATCCACTTCTCGTCGTTCAAATCCGGGTGGTCTTCCAACCCGTACGCGTCCACAGTCCCCCCAGGCGAGTGATGCCCTCACTCGATCGCCGCGGGGAGCGGACGCGTTACCGCCCGTCGCGGGTCAGTCCGGACAGCCGTCGGTGGGCGACGACGGCGCGCCCAGGTCGAAGTCCAGCCCCGTCGGCAGGGCGGGCTCGGTGAACGCGGGCGCGAGGAAACCCCGCTTCGCCGCCGAACACCCGATCGAGTGCAGCGACCCCACCGACGAGTCCGCCCACAACCCCTCCACCCCGGGACCGCCCGTGCGCAGCGAGTACCGCACCTGGAACCGCGACAACGCCACCACGTCCAACGGCCCCCGCACCGCCTCCGGCCGGTCCGGCGTGAACGCGTACGCGAACGTGTAGTCCGTCCGCACCGCCAACTCGCCCTCCGGCCCCACCTCGGCCACCATCCCGCCGCGCACCTTCGGCTCCGCCTCGGCGAGCCGCACCCCCTTGTCCACCCGCGTCACCGCCAACGCCGCCTCGCCGTCGTTGCGGCCGTCGAACAGCACCCGCAGCGAATCCCGCAGGTCCGGCGCGAACAGCCCGAAGAACGGCTCCAGGTCGTGGTCGCGCACCACCCGCCGGTCCAACCGCGCCGCGACCACCGCCTCCCGCACCCGCTCGTAGGCCGCCGCCACCTGCTCGGCCGAGTACGGACCCACCGGCCCCGCCTCCGGCGCCACGACACCCTCCGCGCCGTCCGCCCACGACGCCGCCGCCGTGCCCGCGAACGGCCGGTCCGGGTCCACCGGCACGCCCAGCCCCCGGCTCACCGCGCCGTCCGTCCCCGTCGCCAGCACGGCCCACCCCAGCAGCACCGCCGCCACCGCGATCGCCGCCCCGACCCAGAACCGCCGCCGCGGTCGCCGCGGCAACGACCGCAACCGCGCCGCCCGCGCCTCCCGCTCGGCCCGCCGCACCACGTCCCGAGCCCACTTGCGGTCCTGCAGGTCCGGGTGGTCCTCGATCCGGTACTCGTCCACGTCACCGCCCCCACGCTCGCCAAGCCCTACCCAAGGCGTTACCAGGTGACGGGTGAGTTGTCGATACGGACGGTCACCGCCGGGGCACCGTGCGGCACCCCGCCATCGGCCACCGGCGCCGCTACCAGGTATCTGGTGAGAAGTCGATACCCGCGCCTCCGTAGACTTTCGGGCGTGACTGAGACCCCCACCGCACCCCAGCGCTCCGAACTCCCGCCGGCCTGGAACCCGGCCGAGGTAGAGGCCGGGCTGTACGAGCGGTGGGTCGAGCGCGGCTACTTCACGGCCGACGCCACCAGCGACAAGCCGCCGTTCACCATCGTGCTGCCGCCGCCGAACGTCAACGGCAGCCTGCACATGGGCCACGCGCTCAACCACAGCATCATGGACGCCCTCAGCCGCCGCCGCCGCATGCAGGGCTACGAGGTCCTCTGGCTGCCCGGCACCGACCACGCGGGCATCGCCACCCAGACCGCCGTCGAACGCGCCCTCGCCGGTGAGGGCAAGTCCCGCCACGACGTCGGCCGCGAGAAGTTCGTCGAGCGCGTCTGGGAGTGGCGCGAGGAGGTCGGCGGCAAGATCCTCGCGCAGATGCGCCGCCTCGGCGACGGCGTCGACTGGACCCGCCTGCGCTTCACCATGGACGAGGGCCTCTCCCGCGCCGTCCAGACGATCTTCAAGAAGCTCTACGACGACGGCCTGATCTACCGCGCCGAACGCATCATCAACTGGTGCCCGCGCTGCCAGACCGCGCTGTCCGACATCGAGGTCGACCACTCCGAGGACGACGGCGAACTCGTCTCCATCCGCTACGGCTCCGGCGACAACTCCATCGTCGTCGCCACCACCCGCGCCGAGACCATGCTCGGCGACACCGCCGTGGCCGTGCACCCCGAGGACGAGCGGTACCGCCACCTCATCGGCACCGAGGTCGAGGTGCCGCTGACCGGCCGGCACGTCCCCATCGTCGCCGACGAGCACGTCGACCCCGCGTTCGGCACCGGCGCGGTCAAGGTCACGCCCGCGCACGACCCCAACGACTTCGAGATCGGCCGCCGCCACGACCTGCCCGCGCTCACCGTCATGGACGGTCGCGGCGTCATCACCGCGCACGGCCTCTTCGAAGGACTCGACCGCTTCGAAGCCCGCCCCGCCGTCGTCGCCGCCCTGCGCGAACAGGGCCGCATCGTGGCCGAGAAGCGCCCCTACAAGCACTCCGTCGGCCACTGCTCCCGCTGCGACACGGTCATCGAGCCCCGCCTCTCCATGCAGTGGTGGGTCAAGGTCGCCCCGCTCGCCGAAGCCGCCGCCGAAGCCGTCCGCGACGGCCGCACCACCATCCACCCGCAGGAGCTGAACAAGCGCTACTTCGACTGGGTGGACAACCTCAACGACTGGTGCATCTCCCGCCAGCTCTGGTGGGGCCACCGCATCCCCGTCTGGTACGGCCCCAACGACAAGGTCATGTGCGTCGGCCCCGACGACGAGCCGCCCGGCGAGGGCTGGGTCCAGGACGAGGACGTCCTCGACACCTGGTTCTCGTCCGGCCTGTGGCCGTTCTCCACCCTCGGCTGGCCCGACCGGACCGCCGACCTGGCCAAGTTCTACCCGACCACCGTGCTGTCCACCGGCTACGACATCCTGTTCTTCTGGGTCGTCCGGATGATGATGTTCGGCCTGTACGCGATGGACGGCAAGCAGCCGTTCGACCACGTGTTCCTGCACGGCCTCATCCGCGACCAGTTCGGCAAGAAGATGTCGAAGTCGCGCGGCAACGGCATCGACCCCATCGACTGGATGGACGCCTACGGCACCGACGCCACCCGCTTCACCCTGCTGCGCGCCGCCAGCCCCGGCTCCGACATGGCGCTCGCCGACGAGTGGGCCGCCGGCTCGCGCAACTTCACCACGAAGCTGTGGAACGCCTCCCGCTTCGCGCTGAACAACGGCGCCACCGCCGACCGCCCCCTCCCGCCGCGCGACGAGCTGACCGACGCCGACCGCTGGATCCTCGACCTGCTCGACCAGCTCGTCACCGACGTCGACGGCCACTTCGAGAACTTCCAGTTCGCCAAGCTCAGCGAAGCGCTCTACCACTTCACCTGGGACGAGTTCTGCGACTGGTACCTCGAACTGGCCAAGGTCCAGCTCGCCGAGGGCGGCGCCCGCGCCGACGCCACCCGGACCGTCCTCGGCCACGTCCTCGACGTGCTGCTGCGGCTGCTGCACCCGCTCACGCCGTTCATCACCGAAACGCTCTGGACCACCCTGACCGGCGGCGAGTCCCTCGTGGTCGCCGACTGGCCCCAGCCCACCGGCGCCGCCCGCGACGAGGTCGCCGCGACCCGCGTCGAAGGGCTCAAGAAGCTCGTCACCGAGATCCGCCGGTTCCGCTCCGACCAGGGCCTCAAGCCCGCGCAGAAGGTCGCGGGCAAGGTCCGCGGCGCGTGCTGCGTCGACCTGCTCGACCAGGTGCCCGCCGTGCGGTCGCTGACCCGCATGACCGAACCCGGCGACGACTTCACCGGCAGCGTCTCCCTCGACGTCGGCCTGCCCAAGGGCACCGTCAAGGTCGAGCTGGACCTGTCCGGCGCGATCGACGTCGTGGCCGAGCGCAAGCGGCTCGCCAAGGACCTCGCCGTGGCCGAGAAGGAACGCGCCCAGTGCGAGGGCAAGCTCAACAACGCCGCGTTCCTGGACAAGGCCCCCGCCGACGTCGTGGCCAAGATCCAGGCCCGGCTGGCGGCGGCCAACGCCGAGATCGACCGCATCCACGCCCGCCTCGACACCCTCCCGCAGGACAACTCGTGACCGGGTTCGAGACGGGCGGGCTGGAGGAACTGCGGCAGGTCGAGTCGGAGCTGAACACCCGCTGGCCCGAGACCAAGATCGAGCCGAGCCTCGACCGGATCCGCGCGCTCGCCGACATCCTCGGCGACCCGCAGACGTCCTACCCGGTGGTGCACGTCGGCGGCACCAACGGCAAGACGTCCACGTCGCGCATGATCGACGCGCTGCTCACCAGGATCGGCCTGCGCACCGGCCGCTACACCAGCCCGCACCTGCAGCTCGCGACCGAGCGGATCAGCGTCGACGGCGCGCCCATCAGCCCCGAGCGGTACGTCGAGATCTACCGCGACATCGAGCCGTACCTGTCCATCGTGGACGCGCGCGGCGACGTGCCGATGAGCAAGTTCGAGGTGCTCACCGGCATGGCGTTCGCCGCGTTCGCCGACGCCCCCGTGGACGTCGGCGTGATCGAGGTCGGCATGGGCGGGTCGTGGGACGCGACCAACATCGTGGACGGCAAGGTCGCCGTGATCACGCCCATCGGGCTCGACCACGTCGAGTACCTCGGCGGCGACCTGGCCGGCATCGCCGCGGAGAAGGCCGGGATCATCAAGCCCGGCGCGGTCGCGCTGCTCGCCAAGCAGGAGGCCGCCGCCGAGCAGGTGCTGCTGCGGCGGTGCGCGGAAGTGGACGCCACCGTGGCCCGGCTCGGGTCCGAGTTCGGCGTCACCCAGCGCGACATCGCCGTCGGCGGGCAGGTGCTGCGGCTCCAGGGCCTCGCCGGCGAGTACGACGACGTGTTCCTGCCCCTGCACGGCGCGCACCAGGCCGCGAACGCGGCGCTCGCCCTGGCCGCCGTGGAGGCGTTCTTCGGCGCGGGCGCCGACCGGCAGCTCGACGTCGAAGCCGTGCGCGAGGCGTTCGCCACCGTCACCTCGCCCGGCCGGCTGGAACGCGTGCGCACCGCGCCGACCGTCCTGGTCGACGCCGCCCACAACCCGCACGGCGCGGAAGCGCTGGCCAAGGCGCTGGACGAGGAATTCGGCTTCCGCAAGCTCGTCGCCGTCGTCGGCGTGATGCAGGAGAAAGACGCCGTGGGCATCCTCAGCGCCCTCGAACCGGTCGTGCAGGAAGTCGTCCTGACCGCCAACTCCTCGCCGCGCGCCATGGACCCCGACCTCCTGGCCGGCGTCGCGATCCCGATCTTCGGCGAGGACCGGATGGTCGTCCAGCCGCACCTCGACGACGCGATCGAGGAGGCGGTGCGGCTCGCCGAGGAGAGCGACGACGGCGACATCGTGTCCGGCGGCGGCGTCGTGGTGACCGGCTCCGTCGTCACGGCGGGCGACGCGCGGGCGCTGTTCGGCAAGGAGCCGTCATGACCTCCACCCCGCAGCCGGACCCGCAACCGGAGCCGGGCTCACAGCCGGCCGCGGAGGGGCGGTCGACGTCGGCGCCCGCTCCGAAGAAGGACCCGATGAAGTCCTTCCGCGGCATCATGGCCGGCACGCTGATCCTCGAGGTGATCGTCGTCGCGCTGGCCCTGCCGGTGGTGGCCAAGCTGGCCGGCGGCGTCGGCACCGGGACCGGTTACCTGGTGCTCGGGCTGATCGTCGCGCTCATCGGCACGTGCGCGCTGCTCAAGCGCCCGTGGGCGGTGTACGTGATCGTGGCGATCCACGTCGTGATGGTCGCGTCGTGGTTCGCCCTGACCGCGCTCGGCGGGATCGGTGTCGTGTTCAGCCTGGTGTGGGTGTACCTGCTGTGGCTGCGGCGCGACGTGGCCAAGCGCATGGCCCAGGGGCGGCTGCCGAGCCAGCAGGCGTAGCTCGAACGGGCCGCCGCGCGTGCCCTTCCGACCGCTCTGTCGATCTTCTCGTGCACTCGAACGAGTGGCTGCCGCGCGGGCTATTGATTGCTTTATGTGGTGATCAGGACGGCCCGGCACCCGATGTGGTGAAGGTTGACTCGATCGAGGGATCGAGGCCTGAGATTGTCGGTGCCGCTCCCTATGTTGCGTCGCGTGGGTTCCGGCGCACAGCGCCGGTCCTCTTCTGCGAATACGACGCTGATAGGACCAGTGGCACATGACGACTCTTCAGCAGTCCGCCGATCAGGGGACGCTGATCGACCTCACGACCGAAGAAGGGAGTCGCCCGGCCGGCTCTTCCGCTGCGGATCCGTTCCCCGTGGTCAACCCTTGGGTGAAACGTGGTGGCGGTGCGCCGTACGTTCCCGGGAACCCGCAGGAGATCCTCGACCGCCTCCGCGTCGTGCTGCGCGCGGTTGACGAGAACAAGGGCCCGGAGCACGAACTGAACTGGCCGTCAGGCGGCACGACGGTGCTGCAGGAGGCAGTTCAGTGGTTGAGCACCTCAGGGCTGATCGCGCGTGAAGGCGTGCCGTCACGGTACGTCCTGACGGCGGCAGGACGCCGCTTCCTGGACGATCGCGATGAGCTGTTCCTGGTGGCGACCTTTCACGCGAACATCCGGTTCTTCGGGGAGATCCTCGCCGAGTTGGGTGACGGGCTGACCCATGCAGAGCTGAACGCCCTCGCCAAGGAGAAGTACGGCCTTGCCTGGAGCTCGTTGGATCAGGTCCGGCGTCGGGTGTACTGGCTGCGGGCGACCGGTGTGGTCGACTACTGGAGTAACAACCGAATCGTGCTGACTGACGTCGGCAAGGCGCTGCTCGACCGGTTGACATTGGCAGACCCGGTCGGCCTGGGCGGAGACGAGGGCTCCCCCGCCCTTCCCCCTCCCTCGTCGGAGCTCGCGGCCTATCTCGACAGCCTTGACGACGCGGCGCTCCACGCACGAACTCGCGTTATCGGCTACATCGCGGGTGGGATCAATACCGCGACGATTCGACTGCTGGTCGAGGAGGCGCTGTCCCCGATCCCCAGAGCGCGGTTCATCGCATTGTGCAGCCAGATCTGCCGAGTGAAGCCCTCCTCGGCGGAGCATACCTTGAATACCTTCAAGTCGTTGGGCGTGATGGAGCAGGTCGGCGCCGACGCCTTCTGTGCGACGCCGCCGGTCGCGGAGTGGGTGTCGTCCTCCGGCACACCATTGGATCTCGTGCGGATCCTGCACGGCAAGGTGGCACTCGTCGGTGAACTGCTCGACGTGATGTCCCCGCGAACGGACGCCGGTCGGATCACTCGTGCACTCGCGAGCGCCTACCCGAAGATCAACCTGTCGCGCGACGAAGTTACCCGCAGGCTGGTGTTCCTCAAGGAAGCCGGACTCGTCGAGCGGCTGGGAAACCAGCTCCGCAGGACGCCGGCGGGCGCGAGCTTCGCCAAGTCGGTGCGTCTTCTCCCACAGGAAGAGGACGGTTCCGCCGATCATGAGAGTGGAACCGGCAGCACTGATCACCGATCGGTGGTGCGGCAAGCGCAGGAGCGCCTCATGGAGACGGCGCTCAACAGCGCCGAGCCACAGCGTTTCGAAACTGCCGTGGCCGACGCGTTCCGGTTGCTCGGGGTCGATGTCGAGCAGCTTGGCGGTGGCAGCAAGACAGACGCGCTGATCAGCCTGTGGGTGTCACCGACCGACCGGGTGAAGGTGGCGGTGGAGGCCAAGACCGACAGTGGCGGCGTGGTCACCGAGCAGGACGTGAAGTTCCCGGCACTGGCCGAACACCGGAAGCGACACGGTGCGCGCGTGACCCTCTTGATCGGGCCGAGCTTCAACCGCCGGCTGACTCAGTGGGCAGCGGACGAGGAGGTCGTGCTGGTGACGGCGCGGCAGCTCGCGGATTCGCTCAACCGACAGGCCAGCGCCCCGCTGTACCCTCGTGAACTCAGCAGCTTGCTCACCGAAGGTGACAGCGATGCCCGGGAACGAGTATGGCGCCGAGTCGAACGTCGCCAGTCGGTCGTGGCGCACGTGCTGGACATCATGTGGAAGAGCGCGAACGATCCGGTCGACATCGAGTATGGGCAAGGCGCCCTCGGCGTCAGCGAAATCTGGCGTGAGAGCAAGACGCTCCTCGACAACCCCATGGACCGATCCGAGATCGAGGAAGCGCTGTCGTTCCTCTCGACACCGCTCCTGTCGGCGGTGAGCAGGGTCGGCCACAATCACGTCGTCAACACCCCGCCCGTATTGGTCGCAGCCAGGCTCCGGATGCTGGCCGACATGATCGAGAACCGGGGGAAGCCGATCGCCACCAGACCTTACCGCTCGGAGTTCGCGCAGCCCGCTGCACCAAAGGCTGAACGGCGGCCGGAGCGTCCGGACGTGGATCCGAGCGCGGTGCGGGCCTGGGCAACCGCGAACGGGCGAGCGGTGAGCCAACGCGGTCGACTGCCGGCGACGTTGATCGACGCGTTCCGCGCCGCGAGTGCCGGGCAAACTCCGACGCTCCCACCGGAGGAAGCGGGGGCGAGATAGGGGTTGCTCATCCCCTCGGTGGGGAGCGTCCGCTCATCCACGTGGGACATGCGGTTCGGCTCTTCCGACGCTGCGCTGCTCGCCGGCCGGGCGCTACGGGCCACCCGCCGCCCGCCCGGCCAGTGGCGGACGGTTCCCGTTCACCCGGAATTCCACTGCGGCGATTACAAACCGGCGCATGAGCGATGGTGTGGTGAACCGGCGGACGCTGCTGCGCGCCGGCGCGATCGGAACGGCGGCGGCGTTCGTGCCCGGTGGGGTGGCGCTGGCGCGCGGCGGGGATCGGCCGGTGCTCACGCACGGCGTGCAGTCCGGTGACGTGACGGTCGACGGCGGACTTGTGTGGACGCGGGCCGACCGGCCCTCGCGGATGCTGGTGGAGGTGTCGTCGGACCCGTCGTTCCGGCACGTCCGGACCGTGCGGGGTCCGGTGCTGACGCCCGAGACCGGCGGCACGGGGCGGGTGCGGCTGCGTGGCCTGCCCGGCGGGCGCGAGGTGCACTACCGCGTGGTGGCCGAGGACCTGCACGGCCGCACCCGCAGCGAGGCCGTGGTCGGCAGCTTCCGCACCGCCCCGGTCGGCCGGGACGAGGTGCGGTTCGTGTGGTCCGGCGACGTGGCGGGCCAGGGCTGGGGCAGCAACCCCGACCTGGGCGGCATGCCGATCTTCGGCGCGATGGCGGCGCGCCGGCCCGACTTCTTCATCAACAGCGGCGACACGGTGTACGCGGACGGTCCGCTGCAGGAGTCCGTGACGCTGCCCGACGGGCGGGTGTGGCGCAACGTCGTCACGCCGGAGAAGCTGAAGGTCGCCGAGACGCTGGACGAGTACCGGGGCCAGTTCGCCTACAACCTGCTCGACCCGGAGTACCGGTCGTTCGCCTCCCGCGTGCCCATGATCGTGCAGTGGGACGACCACGAGGTGACCAACAACTGGTACCCCGGCGAGATCCTGACCCTGCCCGCCTACACCGAGAAGCGGGTGGACGTGCTGGCCGCGCGGGCGTTCCGGGCGTTCCACGAGTGGCAGCCGATCGACCCGCGGCAGGCCGTGGACGGCCGGGTGTACCGCAAGTTCCGCTACGGCGCGCACGTCGAGGTGTTCGTGCTCGACATGCGGTCGTACAAGGACGCGAACACCTCCCCGCGCGACGGCCGGGGTGTCGTGCTGGGCGAGGCGCAGGCCCGCTGGCTGGTCGACTCGCTGGACCGCAGCCGCGCCACGTGGAAGATCATCGCGGCGGACCTGCCGATCGGCCTGACCGTGCCGGACGGCGTGGACATCGAGGGCGTGGCGAACGGCCTGCCGGGCGCGCCGGGCGGGCGTGAGCACGAGCTGGCGTGGGTGCTGGGCGAGCTGAAGCGGCGGCGCGTGCGCAACACCGTGTGGTTGACGGCGGACGTCCACTACACGGCGGCGCACCACTACTCGCCGGAGCGGGCGGCGTTCCAGGACTTCGACCCGTTCTGGGAGTTCGTGTCGGGGCCGCTGAACGCGGGCGCGTTCGGCCCGAACGCCCTGGACCCGACCTTCGGGCCGGAGGCGGTGTTCGTCAACGCCCCGCCGGCCGCCAACACCACCCCGCTGGACGGCTTCCAGCACTTCGGGGAGGTGCGGGTCACGCGGGACGGCGAGCTGACCGTGTGGCTGCGCGACATCAAGGGCGCGTCGCTGTGGAGCAAGACCCTGCAACCCACCCGGCGCTGACGGCGCAACGATCTGCAAGGAGTTGCAGCCTTCTGGGCCTTGTCCGGCCGTGATTGTCGTGGTTTCGTGCACTCCGTCCCGGCGGCTGCCGGGACGGGGGTTGCAAATTCTTGCGACAAGGAGGTCGCGATGCGTCGGGCCGTCGCCGCGCTCATCGCCCTGGCCGTTGTGCCGTTCGTACCACCACCCGCCGGCGCCGCGCCCGAAGCCCGCAGGCTCGCCGTCGGCGCGGTCACCGACATCGCGCCCGGTGTGCGGGGCGGTGACAAGGCGCTGGCCAAGGACGCGCTGCGGGCCGACCTGACCGGTGAGCGCTTCTACTTCGTGATGCCCGACCGGTTCGCCAACGGCGACCCGCGCAACGACCGCGGCGGCACGGCCGAGACCGACCGGCTCAAGAGCGGGTTCGACCCCGCCGACAAGGGCTTCTACCACGGCGGCGACCTCAAGGGCCTCCGGGACAAGATCGACTACCTGGACGACATGGGCATCACCGCGATCTGGATGACGCCCATGTTCCAGAACCGGTGGGTGCAGGGCTCCGGCGACGACGTCTCGGCCGGCTACCACGGCTACTGGACCACCGACTTCACCAAGCTCGACCCGCACTTCGGCACCACGAACGACATGCGGCGGCTCATCCAGGACGCGCACCGCCGCGGCATCAAGGTGTTCTTCGACATCGTCGCCAACCACACCGCCGACCTCATCGACTACGCCGAGGGCCGGCACGACTACGTCGGCACCGGCGCGCAGCCCTACCTGGACGAGCAGGGCAACCCGGTCGACATCTCGAAGATCGCGGGGCAGGAGCCGTTCCCGAAGCTCACCGCGCCGTACACGCCGGTCGTCCAGGGGAAGAAGACGCCGGACTGGCTCAACGACCCGCAGCTCTACCACAACCGCGGCGACTCGACGTTCAGCGGCGAGTCCAACGAGTACGGCGACTTCTTCGGCCTCGACGACCTGATGACCGAGCACCCGACGGTCGTCAAGGGCATGAAGCGGATCTTCACGAGCTGGATCGACACGCTCGGCATCGACGGCTACCGGGTGGACACCGTCAAGCACGTCAACATGGAGTTCTGGCAGGCCCTCGCGCCGCACGTGAAGCGGTACGCGGCGATGCGCGGCAAGGAGGACTTCTTCGTCTTCGGCGAGGTGTTCGACGCCGACCCGGCCTTCACCTCCCGCTACACCGCCACCGGCCGGATGCAGGCGACGCTGGACTTCCCGTTCCAGAGCGGCGCGGCGGCGTTCCTGTCCGGCCAGGGCTCGGCCCGGCTCGGCGAGGTGCTGGTGGACGACGACCGGTACACCGACGCGGACTCCAACGCGTCCTCGCTGCCGACGTTCCTCGGCAACCACGACATGGGCCGCATCGCCTGGATGGTCCGGCAGGCCCGGCCGGGCGTCTCCGAGGCCGAGCTGCTCCAGCGGCTCAAGCTCGGCAACGCCCTGATGTACCTGTGGCGCGGCAACCCGGTCGTCTACTACGGCGACGAGCAGGGCTTCGCGGGCACGGGCGGCGACAAGCTGGCCCGCCAGGACATGTTCGCCTCCAGGACCCCCGAGTACGCGGCCGAGGACCTGATCGGCAGCGACCGCACCGGCGCGGTGGACAACTTCCGCACCGACCACCCGCTGTACCGGCAGCTCAAGGACCTGGCGGCGTTCGTGGACCGCGACCCGGTGTGGCGTGAGGGCAACCAGGCGCTGCGGCTCGCCGACGGCGACGTGATCGCGTTCAGCCGCACGGGCCGCACCCAGCAGGTCGAGCACGTCGTGGTGGCCAACGCGGGCACCGCGCCCGCCACCGTCGAGGTGCCCGTGGCCGGACGCGGCTACCGGCCCGTCTGGCCCTCCGCCGGCGGCCAGGTCGACGCGGCGAACGGCAAGGTCACCGTGACCGTGCCCGCGCTGTCGGCCCTGGTGCTCCGCTCCACCGGCAGGATCCCGTCCGCCGCGCCGACCCCGACGCTGGCCGTGCCGCCGACCGGCACCGTGCTGGACGACCGGGTCGAGCTGCGGGCCGACGGCGTCACCTCGCCGTACGCGCAGGCCACGTTCGCCGCCCGGGTCGAGGGCGAGCGGGACTGGCAGGTGCTCGGCACCGACGACGCCGCGCCGTACCGGGTGTTCGCCGACCTGTCCGCGCTGCCGGGCGCGGCCGTGGGCAAGAACGTCGAGCTGCGCGTGGTCGCGAAGGACGCCAAGGGCTCCCTGGGCGCGGACGGCGCGAAGGTCGGCCTGGTCGCCGCGCCGGTGGTCGAGCCGCCGACCGCGGTGACGTCGGACTGGCTGGTGGTGCACTACAACCGCCCGGCCGGCGACTACGACGGGTGGGGCCTGCACGCGTGGGGCGACGTCGAGGACGCGCCCACGTGGGACGCGCCGCTGCCGTTCGCCGGGGAGACCCCGTACGGCCGGTTCGCCTGGGTGAAGCTCAAGCCGGGCGCGCGGTCGGTCGGCGTCATCGCCCACCGCGGCGACGAGAAGGACACCGACGGCGACCGGTTCGTCGACCCGAGCGCGACACCGCAGGTGTGGCTGCGGCAGGGCCAGACCGCCGTGCACGCGAGCGAGGTCGCGGCGACCGGCCAGGCCGTGATCACGCACACCGGGGACGCCGCGGGCCTCGCGGTGCGCGTCAACGGCGTCGACCACCCGTTCACCGGGGGAGTGGCGACCGTCCCGGCCACCGCGCCGGTCGAGTTCTCCGTGGTGCGCGGCGACACCGTGCAGGCCACCGGCCGCACGGCGGGACGCGCGTGGGTCGACGGCGACAAGGTCTACGCGAGCCTGGCCGCCGCGCAGAACCGCGCGGTGATCCACTACAACCGGCCGGACGGCGACTACACCGACTGGACGCTCTACCACTGGACCGGGTCGCTGGAACCGAGCCCCGGCTGGAACCAGTCCCGCGTGCCGGACGGGACCGACGGGTTCGGCGTGTACTGGTCGGTCCCGCTGGAGCCGGGCGCGGCCGGGCTGAGCAACATCATCCACCGCGGTGACGCCAAGGACCCCGGGCCGGACCAGTTCCTCGACGTCACCGGCACCGGCTACGAGGTCTGGTACGTGTCCGGCTCCACCAGGCCGGACGGGTCGATCTCGTACGTGCTGCCCCCGTCGGGCGGCGAGGGCGTGGACGACGACCCGACCAAGGCCAAGGCGATCTGGGTGACCAAGGACCTGGTCGTGTGGGACGTGCCGGTGGCGCCGACCGACGGCTACCGGCTGGAGTACGACGGCAAGGTGCTGCGGCTGGAGCCGGCCGCGGACGCCGTGCCGGAGCGGTTCCCGCACCTGCGGGGCAAGCCGGTGTTCCGGGTGCGCGACGGCGCGCGGCTGGACGAGGCGTTGCGCGGCAGGCTGTCCGCCGTGCACGTGGACGCCGGCGGCCGGCTGCGGCACCGCACGGGCGTGCAGCTCGCCGGCGTGCTGGACGACCGGTACGCCGCCGCGGCGGCGAAGCTGACCTACGGGCCGACGTTCGACGGCGACCGCGTGACCGCGCGGCTGTGGGCCCCCACCGCGTCGTCGGTGCGGCTCCAGGTGTTCGACCAGCCGGGCGGCGCGGCGCGCACGGTGGCCATGACCCGGGACGACGCGTCCGGCTCCTGGTCGGCGACCGGGGCGTGGCGGGACAAGTTCTACCTGTTCGAGGTCACCGTCGCCGGGCGCACCGCGACCGTCACCGACCCGTACTCGGTGGCGCTGGCGGTGAACTCGACGCACTCTCAGTTCGCCGACCTCGGCGACGCCCGCACGATGCCCGCCGGCTGGGCCGCGCACGTCGCCCGCGGCCTGGACGACGACCCGACCGAGCACGGCATCACCGAGCTGCACGTCCGGGACTTCTCGATCGGCGACACGTCCGTGCCGGAGGCCGACCGGGGCACCTACCGCGCGTTCACGCACTCGTCGTCGGTCGGCATGACGCACCTGCGCGAGCTGGCGGCGGCGGGCCTGGACACCGTGCACCTGCTGCCCACGTTCGACATCGCCACCATCCCGGAGAAGCGCTCCGACCAGCAGCGGCCCGCGTGCGACCTGGCGTCGCTGCCCGCCGACTCGCCGGCGCAGCAGGCGTGCGTGGCCGAGGCCGCCGCGAAGGACGGCTTCAACTGGGGCTACGACCCGTACCACTACGACGTGCCCGAGGGCTCCTACGCGACGGACGACGCCCAGACCGGGTGGGCGCGCTCGAAGCAGTACCGCGAGATGGTGAAGTCGTTGCACGACAACGGCAACCGGGTGGTGGTCGACGTGGTCTACAACCACACGGCCGCCTCCGGCGACGCGCCGACGTCCGTGCTGGACAAGGTCGTGCCCGGCTACTACCAGCGGCTCGACCTCGACGGCACGGTCGCCGACTCCACGTGCTGCGCCAACACCGCGCCGGAGAACGCGATGATGGGCAAGCTCGTCGTGGACTCCGTGGTGCGGTGGGCCCGCCTCTACAAGGTGGACGGCTTCCGGTTCGACCTGATGGGCCACCACCCGAAGGCCAACATCCTGGCCGTGCGCGCGGCGCTGGACGCGTTGACCGTCGAGCGCGACGGCGTGGACGGGCGCAAGATCCGCGTCTACGGCGAGGGCTGGGACTTCGGCGAGGTCGCCGGCAACGCCCGGTTCGAGCAGGCCACGCAGGCCAACCTGGCCGGGACGGGCATCGGCACGTTCAGCGACCGGCTGCGCGACGCGGTGCGCGGCGGCGGCCCGTTCGACGCCGACCCCCGCGTGCAGGGCCTGGCGTCCGGGCTCGCGGGCGACCCGAACGGCTCGCCGGCCAACGGCGACGTGGCCGCCCGGCTCGTCAACCACACCGACCTGGTGAAGCTCGGCATGGCGGGCAACATGGCGTCGTTCCGGTTCCGGTCCACCGCCGGCGGCGAGACCACGGGCCGTGACGTGTCGTACAACGGATCGCCCGCCGGGTACGCGGGCGGTCCGGCCGACGTGATCACCTACGTCGACGCGCACGACAACGAGACGTTGTTCGACTCGCAGACCTACAAGCTGCCGGTCGGCACGTCCATGGCGGACCGGGTGCGGATGCAGAAGGTCGCGCTGGCCCCGGTGCTGCTCGGCCAGGGGCAGCCGTTCCTGCACGCGGGCGCGGAGTTCCTGCGCTCGAAGTCGTTGGACCGCAACAGCTACGACTCGGGCGACTGGTTCAACCGCTACGACCCGTCGTTGCGGGACAACGGCTTCGGCCGCGGCCTGCCGCCCGCCGCGGACAACGGGGACAAGTGGCCCTACGCCGCGCCCCTGCTGGCCGACGCGTCGCTGAAGCCGTCGTCGTCCGACATGCGCACCGCCCTGGGCAACACCCTGGAACTGCTCCGCATCCGCGCGTCCTCGCCGCTGTTCACCCTGAACGACGCGGCGCTCGTGCAGCGGAAGCTGACGTTCCCGGAGGCCGAGCCCGGTGTGGTCGCGGCCCTGCTGGACGACACGGTGGGACCGGACGTCGACCCGGACCGCGACGCCGTCCTGGTCGTCGTGAACCCGTACCCGACCGGGAAGTCGGTCGCGGTCGCGGGCGACTGGCGCAACCACCCGCTGGCCGCGGACGAGGCGGCGGTGGCCGACGGCCGGATCACCGTGCCGGCCCGCTCGGTCGTCGTCCTGACCCGGTAACGGCCGGCGCGACACCCTCGGCGCGCAGGACGCGGGACCACTCCCGCTCCTGCGCGCCGAGCGCTTTCCCGGACCCGCTCGGGGGGAAAGTCGGCCATTCCCGTGGTCGGGACCGGCGCGGCCGTATATAACCCGTGCATGGCGGAGCCGCGGTGGGAAGGACTGCTGAGCGGGGATCCCGGTCAGGCCGAGCGCAGCATCGACGACTGGGTCGAGGGCATGCGCGGCCGGGCCGATCGCCTGCAGGCGTTGCGCGACCGGGTCGACCGGATCCGGGTGACGGAGACCAGCGCGAACGGCGCGGTCACCGTGACCGTCGACGCCACCGGGGGCCCGGTGGACGTCCGGTTCACCGACCGGGCCGCCGCGGTCCGGCCGGAGGAGCTGGGGCCGCTGGTCATGGCCACCCTGAACGCGGCCCGCGCCCGGATCGCCGGCGAGGTGCGGGCGGCGACCGAGGCGGAGGTGGGCGACGACCTGCCCGACACGCGCCGCATGGTGGTGGACGCCTACCGCGACCGCTTCGGGGACGCGCCCCCGCCCCCGCCGCGCACGCGGCGGCGGGACGACGACGACTTCAGCGGCGACTCGTACCTTGCGTGAGGGGACGGCATGACCGGTTACGAGGCTCTACCCGGCGAGCTGCGGGCGCACGCGGCCAAGCTGGACGCGTTGGCCGAGCGGTTGGGCGAGGCGGTGCACGCGGCGCGGGCGGTCGGCATGGCCGACGGCGCCTACGGGCAGCTGTGCCAGTTCCTGCCGGCCGTCATGCGCGACATCGAGGACCAGGCGAGCGAGGCGTTGACGGCGGGCACCAAGGGCCTGGCCGACACCGCCACCAACGTGCGGTACACCGCCGACGAGTACGAGCAGCGCGAGGACGACGCGGCGGTCATGTTCGGGAGCCTGCGGTGACCGCCGGCGGGAACCCGTTGATCGCGCCGGTGCAGGACAGCACCCGGTGGTACTCCGGCATCGGGATCGCCGAGTCGGCCGCCGACGTCAAGGACGGCATCGAGAGCGGGAGCTGGGTCGACATCGGCCTGGGCGTCGCGGGCGCCGGCCTGGAGGCGCTCAGCTTCGTCGTGGACCCGCTCGGCTCCCTGCTGTCGGCGGGCGTGTCGTGGCTGATCGAGCACGTCAAGCCGCTGTCCGACGCGCTGGACTGGCTCGCGGGCAACGCGGACCTCGTCGCGTCGCACGCCGCCACGTGGAAGAACGTGGCGAAGGCCGTGGCCGACGTGCGGGACGACTATTCGCGCGACGTGGCGGCCGACACCGCCGGGTGGGTCGGGCAGGCGGGCGACGCCTACCGGGCCGTGGCGAAGAACAACGCCGACGTGCTCGGCGGCGCGTCCACCGCCGCGGACGGGTTCGGCTCGGCGGTCGAGATGGCGGGCGTCGTGGTCGCCGTGGTGCGCGAGGTCGTGCGCGACCTCATCGCGGACCTCGTCGGCCGGCTGATCTCGTGGGCGCTGGAGGTCGCGTTCACCCTCGGCCTGGCGACGCCCGTCGTGGCCGCGCAGGCGTCCGCGGCGGTGGCGCGGTGGGCCGCGAAGATCGGCGACATCCTGAAGAAGCTCGTGCGCACGATCGGCAAGCTCGTCCCGCTGCTGCGCAAGCTCGGCGACGTGTTCGGCAAGGTGCGCAAGGTCCTCGACGACCTCAAGGCCCCGGCCCGGTCCGGCGACGAGCTGCCCCGCCCCGGCCAGACCGGCGGCGCGCGGCCGGTGGACGACGGGTCGCTGCGCGCCTACGACCGCATCGACCGCTGGTCGGAGAACGCCTACCAGTCGATCCGCGGGTCCGACGACATCGACGACGTGGCGGGCCACGTGGCCGACGTGCCGCGGGTCGGCGGCGGGACGGGGTTCACCCGGGCCGAGATCGAGCAGATCAAGAACCACGTGTTCGAGGACCTGCACCCGCTGGAGGGCGTCGACGGCGGCACGGTGATGGCCCGCTTCGACCCCAACCCCGACATGGCGGAGGCGTGGCTGCGGCTGCGCGCGGGCCGGGCGCAACCGTCGGACATCGCCCTGCTCGAGCACGAGTTGGCCGAGGCGCGATACTGGCAGCAGAACCCGAACGCCTCGTACCGCGAGGCCCACGCGGCCGCCAACGACGTGTCGCGGTGGGAGACGCAGGTCCCGCCCGCGTCCAACGAGGACTACAGCGAGCCCTGGAGGTGATCGCGTTGGCGATGCTCGTCTACCTGGACAAGGAGAGCGAGACCGAGGCCGAGGCGCGCTACCGGTTCCACACCGACGGCGGCGCGCACCGGTACCTGGTGCTGGACAAGCGGTCCGAGGTCATCGCGCCCGACGACGGCAACCGCGACGGCGTGTTCCGCGCCGCGGCGGCCAAGCTCGCCCGGACGTGGCTCAGCACCGGCGCGGCGCCGGACCGGCTGGTCCACCAGAGCTGACCGGGCGGCCCGGGCCCCGGCGGTGGTCACGGCGGACGCCGCCGCCCCTCCGGTTACCCTTGACCGAGTCGCATCACCCCGTACGTAAGGAGCACCGACCGCCGTGAGCGAGCGCACCCTGGTCCTGGTCAAGCCCGACGGCGTCAGCCGCGGCCTGGTCGGCGAGGTCATCTCCCGCATCGAGCGCAAGGGCCTGAAGCTGGCCGCGCTGGAGCTGCGCGTCGTGGACCGCGCGACGGCCGAGCAGCACTACGCCGAGCACGACGGCAAGCCGTTCTACCAGGACCTGGTCGAGTTCATCACCGGCGGCCCGCTGGTCGCCCTGGTGGTGGAGGGCTCCCGCGCGATCTCGGCGTTCCGCCAGCTCGCCGGCGGCACCGACCCGGTCGAGAAGGCCACCCCCGGCACGATCCGCGGCGACTTCGGGCTGGAGGTCCAGTTCAACCTGGTCCACGGCTCGGACTCGCCGGAGTCGGCCGAGCGCGAGATCAAGCTCTGGTTCCCGAACCTCTGAGCCGACCGCCACGACGGCCCGGACCCCGCGCGGGTCCGGGCCGTCGTGCTACGAGCCCGCCGGCACGCGCGCCGGGGACGAGCCGAGGCCGCCCGGCGCCGAGCCGTGCAGCACCACCCCGTCCGGGTAGCCCAGGGGCAGGTACATGCGGACGTCGTCGAACCGCACGTCGCCCACCGCGATCACGTTCGGCAGCCGGCCCCACTCGCGGAAGCCGAGGCTCTCGTAGAGCCGGATCGCGCCGTGGTTGTTGCCGCGCACGCCCAGCGTCAGCATCTCCAGCCCCGCCGCGCGGGCGTCCTCCACCACCGCGCGCACCAGCCGCGCGCCCAACCCGAGCCCTCGCGCCGCCGGGTGCGCGGTCACCCGCCGCACCTCGGCCATGTGCCGGAACACCTCGCTCTCGGAGCGCCGCCACGTCGCCGTGCCGCGCAGCACGCCGTCCACCCGCGCCACGACGAGCGCGCCGTCGCGCGGGGAGGCGAACACGGTGTCCAGCCACGCGTCGGTGTCCGCCCGCGACGGCGGCGCCTGCCAGCCGATCGCGCCCCCGGCGGCCACCACGGCGTGCAGCACCTCGTGCACTTCGGCCCGAAGCCGTTCGTCGGCCACCGCTGGCTTGCTGAGCTGGATCTCCACGGCCCCAACCCTAAAACGGCTCCGGGAATGTCGGACGCCGTCGCTACCGTGACGCACGTGACCCCCACCCTCGTCCACGCCCAGGGCCTGACCAAGCACTTCGGCTCGTTCGAAGCCGTCCGGGGCATCGACGTCGAGGTGCGCCGGGGCGAGGCGTTCGGCTTCCTCGGCCCCAACGGCGCGGGCAAGTCCTCGACCATGCGGATGGTGTCGTGCGTGTCGCCGCGCACGGGCGGCGAGCTGCGCGTGCTGGGCCTGGACCCGGACACCGACGGCCCCCGCATCCGCGCCCGCCTGGGCGTGGTGCCGCAGCAGGACAACCTCGACACCGAGCTGACCGTCCGGCAGAACCTCCAGGTGTACGGCCGCTACTTCGGCCTGTCCCGGGCGGCGGTGCGGGAGCGCGCCGTGGAGCTGATGGAGTTCGCCCAGCTCACCGACCGCGCCGACGCCGAGGTGGAGCCCCTGTCGGGCGGCATGAAGCGGCGGCTCACCATCGCCCGCTCGCTGGTCAACGACCCCGAGCTGCTCCTGCTCGACGAGCCGACCACGGGCCTGGACCCGCAGGCCCGCCACCTGCTGTGGGACCGGCTGTTCCGGCTCAAGCAGTCCGGCGTCACGCTCATCATCACCACGCACTACATGGACGAGGCCGAGCAGCTGTGCGACCGGCTCGTGGTGATGGACGGCGGCCGGATCGTGGCCGAGGGGTCGCCGGCGGAGCTGATCCGCCGCTACTCGACCAGGGAGGTGCTGGAGCTGCGCTTCCCGCCCGGCGAGCAGAGCGCCGCCGAGGTGCGCGACCTGGCCGACCGGGTCGAGGTGCTGCCGGACCGGGTGCTGCTCTACACCGCCGACGGCGAGGCGGCGCTGTCCGCGGCGCACGCGCGGGGCGTGCGGCCGGTGTCCGGCCTGGTGCGCCGCAGCACGCTGGAGGACGTGTTCCTGCGCCTGACCGGCCGGACGTTGGTGGACTGAGATGAGCGCCCACGTCGTCGGACCCTGGCGCGCCGCGCTCATCGCGGTCGAGCACCACTGGACCTGGTACCGCCGCAACTGGCGGGCCACGGTCATCTCCAACTTCCTGCAACCCGTGCTGTTCCTGCTCGCGATGGGCGTCGGCTTCGGCTCGCAGGTCCGGGTGGGCGAAGCCACCGGCGGCCACCCGTACCTGGTGTACCTGGCGCCCGCGCTGATGGTGCTGACCGCCGTGCAGAACGCCGTGTTCGAGTCCACCTGGGTGGTGTTCTCGTCCTTCCAGTGGCAGCGCACGTACCTGGCCGTGACGGCCACCCCGGTCACGCCCGCCCAGGTGCTCCACGGCCAACTGCTGTGGATCGCGCTGCGGCTGGCGTCCGGCGCGGCCGTGTTCCTGCTCATCGCCGCCGCCCTGGGCGCGATCACCAGCCCGGCCGCGCTGCTGGCCGTGCCGTTCGCCGTGCTGGCCGGCATGGCGTTCAGCGCGCTCACGGTCGCCTACACCGCGACCAGGTCGAAACCCGACTCGTTCAGCGCCCTCCTCCGCTTCCTGGTGACGCCGATGACCCTGTTCACCGGCGCGTTCTTCCCGCTGGACCAGCTGCCCGGCTGGCTGCGCCCGCTGGCCTGGCCCACCCCGGTCTGGCACGGCATCGAGCTGGCCCGCGGCGCGACGTTCGGCACCCTGCGCCCGCTGCCCGCCCTGGGCCACGTGGCGTACCTGTCCGCCCTGGTCGTGCTCGGTGTCGTGCTGGGTCGCCGCTACTTCCGCCGGAGGCTGGCCGGATGAGGCACGAGACCGCCACGCGCCCGCCCGCCCCGGCCCCGTCGCGCCCCGGCGCCGGGCTGCTGCTGCGGGTCGTCCCACCCGGCCTGTACGCGGGCCGCTCGCACGTCCTGGTCGAACGCTCCTACCTGGTCAGCAGGCGGGTCTGGCTGCAGGTGGTGTCCGGGTTCGCCGAGCCGCTGTTCTTCCTGTTCTCCCTCGGCTACGGCCTCGGGCAGCTCGTCACCACCGTCGAGGGACCCGACGGGCCGGTGCCGTACGCCGCGTTCGTCGCGCCCGCCCTGCTGGCCGCGTCGGCGATGAACGGCGCGGTGTACGAGGCCACCTTCAACCTGTTCTTCAAGTTCAAGCACGCGAAGGTCTACGACGCGGTGCTGGCCACCCCGCTCGGCCCGGTCGACATCGCGGTCGGCGAGGCGGCGTGGTGCCTCATCCGCGGCGGCCTGTACTCGGGCGGGTTCCTCGTGGTCATGCTCGGGTTCGGGCTCGTCGGCTCGCCGTGGGCGCTGCTGGCGCTGCCCGCGTGCCTGTTGGTCGCGCTGGGGTTCGCGGCGGTCGGCATGGCCGCGGCCACGTTCCTGCGCTCGTGGCACGACTTCGACCTGGTGCAGCTCGCGGTGATGCCGCTGTTCCTGTTCTCGACCACGTTCTACCCGCTGTCGGTCTACCCCGGCTGGTTGCGGGCGGTGGTCCAGTGCACCCCGCTGTACCACGCGATCGAGCTGATGAGGGACCTGACCACCGGGCACGTCGGCTGGGACGCGCTCGGGCACGTCGCGTACTTCCTGGTCATGGCCGTCGTCGGGGTGGCCCTGGCGGCCCGCAGGCTCGGCAAGTTGCTGCTGACCTGAGCCGGTTGAACACTGGACGAACCCCGAGCACCGGAGGTCGTCATGGACGTCATCGCACTCATCGGCCGCATCCTGTTCGTGTTCCTGTTCTTCGGCTCCGCCTTCGGCCACATGACCCAGACCGAGGCCATGGCCGGCTACGCCGCGTCCAAGGGCGTCCCGTCGCCCAAAGCCGCCACGTTCGGCAGCGGCGTGCTCATGGCCGTCGGCGGGTTGATGCTGCTCCTGGGCGTGTGGGCGGACCTCGGCGCGCTGCTGCTGGTGCTGTTCCTGCTGCCCACGGCGTTCCTCATGCACGCGTTCTGGAAGGAGACCGACCCGCAGAACCGGCAGGTCGAGATGATCCAGTTCAACAAGGACCTCGCGCTCGCCGGCGGCGCGCTCATGTTCTTCGGCCTGTACGCGGGCCCGGGGTCCGAACTCGGCCTCACCATCACCGGACCGTTGTTCTGACTCGCGCCGGCGCTGCCGTTACCCTGGTCGCGTGAGTGTCGAGTCGGTCTTCCCCGCCCTGGAACCCCTGCTGCCGAGGGTCTCCAAGCCGGTGCAATACGTCGGCGGGGAACTCAACGCCACCGTGAAGGACTGGGACGCCGCCGCGGTGCGGTGGGCGCTGATGTACCCGGACGCCTACGAGGTCGGGCTGCCCAACCAGGGCGTCATGATCCTGTACGAGGTCCTCAACGAGCAGCCGGACGTGCTGGCCGAGCGCACCTACGCGGTGTGGCCCGACCTCGAACGGCTGATGCGCGAGCACGGCGTCCCCCAGTTCACCGTCGACGCGCACCGGCCCGTCGGCGCGTTCGACCTGCTCGGCGTCAGCTTCGCCACCGAGCTGGGCTACACGAACCTGCTCAACGCGCTCGACCTGGCCGGCATCCCGATCCACGCCGCCGACCGCACCGAGGATCACCCGATCGTGGTGGCCGGTGGGCACGCGGCGTTCAACCCGGAGCCGATCTCGCCGTTCGTGGACGCGGCCGTGCTCGGCGACGGCGAGGAAGCCGTCCTGGAGATCACCGACCTCGTCCGCGCGTGGAAGGCCGAGGGCCGCCCCGGAGGCCGCGACGAGATCCTGACCAGGCTCGCCGAGACCGGTGGCGTCTACGTGCCGCGGTTCTACGACGTCGAGTACCTGCCCGACGGCCGCATCCAGCGCGTGGTGCCCAACCGCGAGCGCGTGCCGTACCGGGTGTTCAAGCGGACCACGATGGACCTCGACGCGTGGCCCTACCCGAAGCAGCCGCTGGTGCCGCTCGCGGAGAGCGTGCACGAGCGGATGAGCGTGGAGATCTTCCGCGGCTGCACGCGCGGCTGCCGCTTCTGCCAGGCCGGCATGATCACCCGCCCGGTGCGCGAGCGGTCCATCGAGGGCATCGGCGCGATGGTGCAGCGCGGCCTGGAGGCGACCGGGTTCGAGGAGGTCGGCCTGCTGTCGCTGTCCAGCGCGGACCACTCCGAGATCGCCGAGATCACCAAGGGCCTGGCCGACCGCTACGAGGGCACGAACACCAGCCTGTCGCTGCCCTCGACGCGGGTGGACGCGTTCAACATCGACCTGGCCAACGAGCTGTCCCGCAACGGCCGCCGGTCGGGCCTCACGTTCGCCCCCGAGGGCGGCAGCGAGCGCATCCGGCGCGTGATCAACAAGATGGTGTCGGAGGAGGACCTGATCCGCACGGTCAGCGCGGCGTTCGCCGCGGGCTGGCGGCAGGTGAAGCTGTACTTCATGTGCGGCCTGCCCACCGAGACCGACGACGACGTGCTCCAGATCGCGGAGATGGCCAAGAACGTCATCCGCGCGGGCCGCGAGGTGTCCGGCCGCAAGGACATCCGCTGCACGATCTCCATCGGCGGGTTCGTGCCCAAGCCGCACACCCCGTTCCAGTGGGCCTCGCAGTGCGACCCGGACACGGTGGACGAGCGGCTGCGCAAGCTGCGCGAGGCGGTGAACTCCGACCGGGCGCTGGGCCGCAACATCGGCATGCGCTACCACGACGGCAAGCCGTCGCTCATCGAAGGGCTGCTCTCGCGCGGCGACCGGCGCGTCGGCCTCGTCATCGAGCGCGTGTGGCGCGAGGGCGGCCGGTTCGACGGCTGGTCCGAGCACTTCTCCTACGACCGCTGGGTCCAGGCCGCCGAGGCCGAGCTGACCCCGCTGGGCGTCGACCTGGCGTGGTTCACCACGCGCGAGCGCGAGGAGTTGGAGGTCCTGCCCTGGGACCACCTCGACTCGGGGCTCGACAAGGAGTGGCTCTGGGCGGACTGGCAGGACGCGCTCGACGAGCGCGAGCAGGACGACTGCCGCTGGACGCCGTGCTTCGACTGCGGTGTGTGCCCGGCGATGGGCACCGACATCGAGGTCGGGCCCACCGGCCGGACCCTGCTGCCGATCTCGCCGGTCGGCAAGGGCTCCCCGGTGCGCAACCCGGCGTTGGCGAAGCCCTGACCGGGTGTTGACCTGCGGATTCCCGTAGGCGATCGGGGGCGGATCCGCGCGTGGGCGCGAGTCCGCCCCTCTACTCCCGCACGGCGGCGAGCGCGTCGACCATGCCGTGCCCGTAGAAGCCGTTGTACTCCGAGTACCCGGTGCAGTAGGCGTCCTGCGCGCCCGTGCCGTTGAGGTCGTAGTCCGCCGGGCACGGCAGCGTCTCCGCCTGCGCGTTCAGCATGCGGGTCAGGTCCCCGGGACCGGCCTCGGGGTGCGTGGACGCGAGCAGCGCCGCCACCCCGGACACGTGCGGCGCGGCCATCGACGTGCCGCACGAGTAGTCGTATCCGGCGGCCGGCACGGTCGACAGCACGCACGAGCCCCGCCCGTCGTCCGGGGCCTGCCGGCGGTCGCCGCCCGGCGCGGTCACGTCCACCGCGCCCAGCCCGTAGGAGCTGTACCCGGCCTTGACCTTGTTCGCGCCCACCGACGACACCGCCACCACGTTGCGCAGCTGCGCCGGCAGCACCAGGCACGAGTTGTCCACCGGCCGCGGCCGGACGTCCTCCGGCGCGGCGTTGGTCGGGCTCACCGCGTCCCGGCCCGGCTTGGTCAGGTCGACGGCCGCGTTGCCCGCCGCCGCCACCGTCAGCACGCCCCGCGCGGACGCGTGCTCGACCGCCCGCCGCACCGCCTCGTAGACCACGGACTGGCCCTGCTGGTCCTGGCAGGTGAACACCCAGGGGTCGATGAAGTAGCTGTTGTTGGTGATCGTCATGCCCCGTTCGGCGGCCCACATGAACCCGCACACCGCGTACTCGGGGTAGATGAACCCGGCGTCGTCCACGACCTTCACCGACGCGATCCGCACGCCCGGCGCGACGCCCGTCGTGCCCCGGCCGTCGTCGGCCGCCGCGATCGTGCCCGCCACGTGCGTGCCGTGCCCGGACGTCGTCGGGGACCACGCCGCGGGCGACGGGTCCGCCACCCCGGTCGTGCAGCCGGCCGACAACGCCGGGTCCAGCGCGCCGACGAGGTCCGGGTGCGTCGGGTCGATGCCCGAGTCGAGCACGCCCACCACCACGTCCCGGCTGCCGGTGCTCACCGCGTGCGCCTCGGCCGCCCGGATCAGGTCCATGTCCCACTGCTCGGCCGTGCGGTCCACCGGCGCCTGCTCGGCGCGCGCGCCGCCCGCCTCGTCGTCCTTCTTCTTCCGGGCGGGCGCGCCGGTGCGCTTGGACAGGCCGTCGAGCTGCGCGCTGTACGCCCGGTGCGGGCCGATGCGCCGGCCGAACGCGGGGTCGGGCGAGGTGGCCACGGCCACCGCGATCTGCGGGTAGTAGTGGGCGGTCGCGCCGCACGCGGCGGCGATCTCCGCCTCGGCCAGCGGCGCGCTCGTGCCGGGGGTGAAGACGATCAGGTAGCGCAGCGTCGGGCCGGGCTGGACGCAGTCCGCCGCGGTCACCGGCGACCCGGGCTCGGCCGCGGCCGCCGGGGCGGCCAACGGCAGGCAGCCGGTCGCGAGCAGCGCCGCGCTGACCGCGACCGCTTGGACGCGGCGGTGCAGAGGCACGGGGGACCTCCAGGGCTGTACCGGTCGGGGCTGCTGGTGCCGGACGGTAGCCAGGCGGGGCGGAGCAGACAAGCGCAACGCTGCCGAACAGGTCCAAGGTACCGTCCTCGTGGACTAGGAGCGTGGACCGTCGGGGTGCTCACCCCGCCGCGGCCCACCCGGGCACCCCAGGGGAGTAGCACTGAGCCGCCAGCAGCAGCCCAACCCGTCGGCCGCACCTGTGCAGAAGCTGCGTCTGCGCTATGCCAAACGCGGTCGGCTGCGGTTCACGTCACACCGTGACATCGCACGCACGTTCGAGCGTGCGTTGCGCCGGGCAGGTGTCCCCATGGCCTACTCCCAGGGCTTCAACCCTCACCCGAAGGTGTCCTGGGTCGGCGCGGCGCCCACCGGGGTGGCGAGCGAGGCCGAGTACCTCGAGGTGCAGGTGGTCGACCCGGTCGACCCGGAGGCGCTGCGGACCGCGCTGGACGCCGTGCTGCCGCCCGGCCTGGACGTGCTCGAGGTGGTCCAGGCGGCCGGCGGGGCGCTGCCCGAGCGCATCGAGGCGAGCGCCTGGCGGGTCGAGCTGCCCGGTGTGCCGCCGGAGCGGCTCGCCGACGCCGTGACCGCGTTGATGGGGTCCGGGTCGGTCGAGGTCGAGCGGCTGACCAAGGACGGGAAGAAGATCGTGGACGTGCGGCCGGCGATCGTGTCGGCCGCGGTCGAGGCGCAGGTCGGCGTGCATTCGAGCGACGCCGGACACGATGCACGGGATTTGTCACAGCCGTATGGGATACTCATGACGGTCGTACGGCAGACAACCCCTACCGTGAGACCCGACGACGTGCTGAGCGCGCTCCGAGTCGTCGCCGACCTGGTTCCGCCGGTGCCCGCGAAGGCGACCCGGATGGCGCAGGGGCGGCTGGACGAGGAAGGCCGCCTGGTCGACCCGCTCGCCCCGGACAGGGCGGCGGAGGTCTGATCGCGCGGTGCGGAGCGGCGCTGACGGCGTCGTCGACCAGTGTTACCGGACCTGCTGTGCCGCGTGCCCCACGGGCGGGCGCCACAGCGCGAGGCAAGGATTCCCGCCGCCAGCCGCGGCGGTGAGTGGACAAGAGAGGCCCCTGCGCGGCCGCGTCGGTTGGGACGCGCCCGGGGGCGGAGGAGCTGCATTGTCGAACACGGAAAAGCCTGCCGGCGCCGCCGGCGGGGGTAGCGCCACATCCGCACACCCGGATCTGGCCGACCTGCCCGCGAAGCTGCGGGTGCACGCGCTGGCCAAGCTGCTCGGCGCGAGCAGCAAGGACGTCGTGGCGGCCCTCGCCGACCTCGGCGAGACGGTGAAGGGCGCGCAGTCCAGCGTGAGCCGCGACCTCGCGCTCAAGGTCGCCGAAAGCCTGCTGAACTGGGACGACATCGTCACCGGCGAGGTGGACGAGCAGACCGAGGAACCGGTGGCGGTGGCCCGCGAGGTCGCGCCGCTGGTGCCGCTGTTCGCCCCGCCCTCGGCGGTCTTCCTGCCGCCGACCCCGGTGGCCGCCCAGACCCCGGTGAGCCGCGACGACGACCTCGACGAGCACGAGGACGACGCGGAGGAGCACGCGGGCGCCGACGACGCCGGCGACGAGGGCGAAGGCCGCCGCCGCCGTCGTCGTGGCCGGCGTGGCCGCGGCCGCGGCAAGGGCGTGGGCGAGGACAACGGCGAGGAGGAGCAGGTCGAGGAGCCGGCGGAGGCCGCCGAGGCCGAGGCCGAGACCGCCGACGAGACCGCCGCCGAGGACGAGGGCACGGGCAGCCGCCGCCGTCGGCGGCGCCGTCGCCGCAAGACCGGCGCCGACGAAGAGGCCGCGCCGAACGAGGACGACCCGCCGAACACGGTCGTGCACGTCCGCGAGCCCGCCCGCGACGCCCGCGACGACAAGGCCGACTCCGAGGCCGTGCAGAACGAGGTGCGCAGCGTCCGCGGCTCGACCCGGCTCGAGGCCAAGCGCCAGCGCCGCCGGGACGGCCGCGAGGCCGGTCGCCGCCGCGCCCCCGTGCTGTCCGAGGCCGAGTTCCTGGCCCGCCGCGAGGCCGTCGAGCGCACGATGGTGGTGCGCGAGCGCGGCGACCGCACGCAGATCGGCGTGCTGGAGGACGGCGTCTTGGTCGAGCACTTCGTGACCTCGTCGGGCAGCGGCTCGCTGGTCGGCAACGTCTACCTCGGCCGGGTGCAGAACGTGCTGCCCTCGATGGAGGCGGCGTTCATCGACATCGGCCGGGGCCGCAACGCGGTGCTGTACGCGGGCGAGGTCGACTGGGACGCGGCCGGCCTGGAGGGCAAGGCCCGCAAGATCGAGCAGGCCCTGTCCACCGGCGACAGCGTGCTGGTGCAGGTCACCAAGGACCCGGTCGGCCACAAGGGCGCGCGGCTCACCACCCAGATCAGCCTGCCCGGCCGCTTCCTGGTGTACGTGCCCGGCGGCGGCGCGACCGGCATCAGCCGCAAGCTGCCCGACAACGAGCGCAAGCGCCTCAAGGACATCCTCAAGCGCGTCGTCCCCGAGGACGCGGGCGTCATCATCCGCACCGCCTCGGAGGGCATCGCCGAGGAGGAGCTGGCCCGCGACGTGACCCGCCTGCAGGCGCAGTGGCAGGTCATCAAGGAGAAGGCCGACGCGCCCAAGGCCCAGGCCCCGCAGCTGCTGTACGAAGAGCCGGACCTGCTGGTCAAGGTCGTGCGCGACCTGTTCACCGAGGACTTCTCCGCGCTCATCGTCCAGGGCTCGGACGCGTGGGAGACCATCGACGCCTACGTGCGGCACGTGGCGCCCGACCTCCAGGACCGGTTGCGCAAGCACGTGGGCACCAGCGACGCGTTCACCGAGTACCGCATCGACGAGCAGCTGCTCAAGGCGCTGGACCGCAAGGTCTGGCTGCCGTCGGGCGGCTACCTGGTCATCGACCGCACCGAGGCGATGACGGTCATCGACGTCAACACCGGCAAGTTCACCGGATCGGGTGGAAATCTCGAGGAGACGGTGACGCGGAACAACCTGGAAGCGGCCGAGGAGATCGTCCGCCAGCTCCGGTTGCGCGACATCGGCGGCATCATCGTCATCGACTTCATCGACATGGTGCTGGAGTCCAACCGCGACCTGGTGCTGCGCCGGCTGACCGAGTGCCTCGGCCGCGACCGCACGCGCCACCAGGTGGCGGAGGTGACGTCGCTGGGCCTGGTGCAGATGACGCGCAAGCGGGTCGGCACGGGCCTGCTGGAGGCGTTCTCGACCACCTGCGAGCACTGCCGCGGGCGTGGCCTGGTCGTGACCACGGAGCCGATGCACGCGCACGGCAACGGCAACGGCGGCCAGTCGCAGCAACAGCAGCAGGGCGGCGGCCGCAAGTCGCGCCGCGGCAAGCAGGTCGACGTGCCGGAGCCGGTGGCCGAGCCGACCGTGGAGCCGACGGAGGAGCCCGAGGCGATCGCCGAGCAGCCGACCTCGGAGGACCCGGTGGCCGCCGTGGTCGAGGAGGAGGCGGCGCCGGAGACGCCGAAGCGCGAACGCCGCCAGCGCCGCCGCGCCCGCCGCGAGGCCGGGGCCGTCGTCAAGCACGGCGACGAGCCGGCCACCGAGCCGACCGCCGAAGCCGCGCCCGAAGCGGTGTCCGAAGGCACGGCCGACACCCCGGCCGCGCCCACCGAGCAGCCCCGGCCCGCCGAGGCCGGGTCGGCGCAGTCGGAGCCGGGCCGGTCGGCGTCCGCCCGGCCGGAGTCGGGTGAGCCGGGTCGGGCGCAGTCGGCGGGGTCCGCACGGAGCCGGACCCGGTCCGGCCGCACCGTGCCGGCCCAGCCCGCGCAAGCCGAGCCCGCGCCGGCCCAGGCCGAGTCGGGTTCCGCCGCGCCGAGCCAGGCCCGGTCGGAGCAGGCCCAGTCGGAGCAGGCCCAGTCGCAGCAGGCCCAGTCCGGTCAGGCGCAGTCGGGTCAGGCCGAGCCGGCCCAGTCCGGGTCCGGCACCCCGGTGACCCGGCCGGAGCAGGCCACCGCCCCGGTCTTGGCCCAGCCGACGACCCCGGCCGAGCCCGCCGCCCAGGCCCAGCCGGAGCCCGCCGCGCAGCCCGAGCCCGCCGCCCAGGCGCAGCCCGAGCCCGCCGGGCAGGCTCGGTCCGCCGAGCCCGCCGCCCAGCCGGAGCCCGCCCAGGCGGAGCCCGCGGCCGAGCAGCCGCTCAACGGCCGGACCCCGGAGCCCGCGGCCCCGGTGGTGACCACCACGCGTCGCCGCCCGGCCCGCCGCGCCGCCTCCCGGCCCGCCGGCCCGCCCCTGGGCGCGGTCAAGGAGGGCTGATCCACCACGCCGCCGGGGGCGGCCCCCCCCCCCGGGGGGGCGGGGGGGGGGGCGGCGGGGCGCCCCCCCCCCCCCCCCCCCCCCCCCCCGCCCCCGGCGGCGGGCTCGCCCGCGAGCGCGCCA
>NZ_JBHYXZ010000031.1:57663-69249 GCF_042752395.1 Actinosynnema sp. NPDC059335
CTCCGGCCCGCCGGGCCGCCCCGGGGGCGCGGAAAGGGTGGGCTTATCCACCCCCCCGCCACCGGCGGCCGGCCCTGCCGGGGCCGCGGTTCGCCGCGTGCGGGCCACCTCCGCCCTGCCGCCCGTGACCAGCGGGAACGCGGTTGGGGCACCCCGGTTTGACCACCCCGTCCACCGCCACGTAACCTGATACGCGGCCCGCCGTCCGGTGGGCCCTGTCGCGTGAAGCCCAGCGTGCTCGTTATCAGTGCAGCCGAGGCGCGCGCGATCCCGTCCCGTCGAGTAGCAGGAGACTTCCGTCCCGATGTACGCGATCGTCAAGACCGGCGGCAAGCAGTACAAGGTGGCTGTCGGCGACGTCATCGAGGTCGAGAAGCTCGAAGGCGAGCCGGACACCGAGATCACCTTCGCGGCGCCGCTCCTCGTTGTGGACGGCTCCGACGTCACTTCCGACGCCGACGCCCTGGCGAAGATCTCGGTGACCGGCAAGGTCGTCGAGCAGACCAAGGGTCCCAAGATCCGCATCCACAAGTTCAAGAACAAGACCGGCTACCACAAGCGCCAGGGTCACCGCCAGAAGCTGACCCGCGTCGAGGTCACCGGCATCACCGGTAAGTGAGGATCTGACTAGCCATGGCACACAAGAAGGGCGCATCCAGCTCCCGCAACGGCCGTGACTCGAACCCCCAGTACCTCGGGGTCAAGCGGTTCGGCGGTCAGGTCGTCAAGGCCGGCGAGATCCTGATCCGCCAGCGCGGCACCAAGTTCCACCCCGGCGTCAACGTCGGCCGCGGCAAGGACGACACGCTGTTCGCGTTGGCTCCCGGTGCGGTCGAGTTCGGTACCAAGCGCGGTCGCAAGACCGTGAACATCGTCCCGGTCGAGGCTGCTGCCTAAGCGCCTCGGGCGAAGACGGAACGACCTCGCGACGAGGGGCGGGACCGGTGCATTCCGGCTCCCGCCCCTCGTTGCTTCTGCCAGAGAGGAATCCCCGTGTCCCGCTTTGTCGACCGGGTCGTCATCCACGTCGCCGCAGGTGACGGGGGCAACGGGGTCGCGTCCGTGCACCGCGAGAAGTTCAAGCCGCTGGGCGGCCCCGACGGCGGCAACGGCGGCAAGGGCGGCGACGTGGTCCTGGTCGTCGACTCGCAGGTCCACACGCTGCTCGACTTCCACTTCCGCCCCCACGCCAGCGCCGGCAACGGCAAGGGCGGGCAGGGCGGCAACCGCGACGGCGCGAACGGCGCGGACCTCGAACTGCGCGTGCCCGACGGCACGGTCGTGATGACGCCCGACGGCGAGGTCGTCGCGGACCTCGTCGGCGAGGGCACCCGGCTGATCGCGGCCCAGGGCGGTCGCGGCGGCCTCGGCAACGCCTCGCTGGCCTCCAAGGCCCGCAAGGCCCCCGGTTTCGCCCTGCTGGGCGAGCCGGGCGAGCAGCACGACCTGGTGCTGGAGCTGAAGTCCGTCGCCGACGTCGGCCTGCTGGGCTTCCCGTCGGCGGGCAAGTCGTCGCTCATCTCGGTGCTGTCCGCGGCCAAACCGAAGATCGCCGACTACCCGTTCACCACCCTGGTGCCGAACCTGGGCGTGATCACCGGCGGCGAGACGATCTTCACCATGGCCGACGTGCCCGGCCTGATCCCCGGCGCGTCCGAGGGCAAGGGCCTCGGCCTGGACTTCCTGCGGCACATCGAGCGCTGCGCGGTGCTGGTGCACGTCGTGGACTGCGCCACCTACGAGCCCGGCCGCGACCCGCTGTCGGACATCGACGCGCTGGAGGAGGAGCTGGCCAAGTACACCCCCTCCCTGGCCGACGACCTGGCCGAGCGGCCGCGCGTCGTGGTGCTGAACAAGATCGACGTGCCCGAGGCCCGCGAGCTGGCGGAGCTGGTGCGCCCGGACATCGAGGCCCGCGGCCTGCCAGTGTTCGAGGTGTCCACGGCCAGCCGCGAGGGCCTGCGCGAGCTGACGTTCGCGTTGGCGCGCGTGGTGGAGGAGTACCGGGCGTCGCGGCCGAAGCAGGAGTCCACGCGGATCGTGCTGCGGCCCAAGGCCGTGGACGACCAGGGCTTCACCGTGGTGGAGGACCCGCAGACCGAGGGCGGCTTCATCGTGCGCGGCGAGCGGCCCGAGCGGTGGATCCGGCAGACCGACTTCAGCAACGACGAGGCCGTCGGCTACCTGGCCGACCGGCTCGCCCGCCTCGGCGTCGAGGACGTGCTGGTCAAGATGGGGGCCGTGCCGGGCTGCCAGGTCACCATCGGCGACCTGGTGTTCGACTGGGAGCCGACCACGCCCGCGGGCATTGCCATGACCATGTCCGGTCGCGGCACGGACGTGCGGCTGGAGGCGAGCAACCGGGTGGGCGCGGCCGAGCGGTTGGCGGCGAAGAAGGCACGCCGCCTCCCCGGCGGGTACGACGAGTTCGAAGAGGACGACGACGAGTGATCGGTTCGGTGGCGGCGTCGCAGGCCCGGCAGGCGGTGTCCGCGGCGTCGCGGGTCGTGGTGAAGGTCGGGTCGTCGTCGTTGACCACCGCTGCCGGCGGGCTGGACCGGTCGCGGCTGGACGCGCTGGTGGACGCGGTCGCGGCGCGGTGCGCGGCGGGCAGCCAGGTGGTGCTGGTGTCGTCGGGCGCGATCGCGGCCGGCCTCGCGCCGTTGGGCGTGTCGCGGCGGCCGCGTGACCTGGCCACGCAGCAGGCGGCGGCGAGCGTCGGGCAGTTGGCGTTGGCCCACGCGTACGCGAACTCGTTCGGGCGGTTCTCGCTGACCGTCGGTCAGGTGCTGCTCACCGCGGACGACGTGGTGCGGCGCGCGCACTACCGCAACGCGCAGCGCACGTTCTCCCGGCTGCTCGCGCTCGGCGCGGTGCCCGTGGTGAACGAGAACGACACGGTCGCCACCGAGGAGATCCGGTTCGGCGACAACGACCGGCTGGCCGCGCTGGTGGCGCACCTGGTCGGCGCGGACGCCCTGTTCCTGCTCTCCGACGTGGACGCGCTCTACGACGGCGACCCCCGGCAGCCGGGCGCGCGGCGCATCACCGAGGTGGCCGGCGCGTCCGACGTGGACGGCGTGAAGGCGGGATCGGTGGGCGCGTCGGGGCTGGGCACCGGCGGCATGGCGTCGAAGCTGGCCGCCGCCCGGTTGGCGGCGTCGGCGGGCATCCCCGTGCTGCTGGCGGGCGCGGCGGACGCGGCGCGGGCGTTGAGCACGGCGGACGTCGGCACGGCGTTCGCGGTGACCGGCCCGCGGCTGTCCGCGCGCCGGTTCTGGCTCGGGCACGCCGCCGACGCGACCGGCAGGCTGGTGCTGGACGACGGCGCGGTGGCCGCGGTCGTGGGCCGCCGCCGTTCGCTGCTGGCGGCGGGCATCACCGGCGTGGAGGGCGCGTTCGAGGCCGGTGACGTGGTCGAACTGGTCGACCAGTCCGGGCACGTGGTGGCGCGCGGCGTGGTCGGCTTCGACTCCGCCGAGCTGCCGTCCCTGATCGGGCGCAAGAGCGGCGACCTCCCGGCTGAGCAACGCCGGGAAGTCGTGCACGCCGACGACCTCGTGCCCTTGCGGCCCTAGCCTCACCGCCGTCCCCCGCTGCCCGGACTCGCCGGCGCGCCCATCGACCCGCCCGCCGGTCCGCAAACGGTTGCCTACCGCTCGCACCGCCGGCTGGCTCGTCCGCAGACCCGCAGACCCGCAGACCCGCAGACCCGCAGACCCGGTTGGCCAGCGGACCCGCCGACCCGCCAGCCCGCCAGCCCGCCCGAGGGCCGGCCAACCCGGTGGCCCGCGGACTCGGTTGGGCCCGCCAACCGGGTGGCCCGTCGACCCGACGGCCGGCCAATCCGACGGCCGGCCAACCCGACGACCCGTTGGTCCCCGGATCGGCCGTGACGGCTACCGCAGCTCGCTGCCCTTCGTCTCGGGCATCGTGAGGATCACCAGGAACGCGACCGCGGCCCCGGCCGCGACGTAGAAGAAGAACGTGGTGCCCGGCAACGCCTGGATGACCAGCGGCGCGGTGCCGCCGAACAGCGCGACGGTCAGGTTGTACCAGGACCCGATGCCCAGGGCGCGCAGCTCGGTCGGGAACAGCTCGCTCATCACGGCGGGCGCGATCGACGTCATCGCCGTGTAGAGGCCCAGGCCGACGCAGAACACCACGAGCAGGTTGCCCACGCCCGGCCCGATCAGCGTGGACAGCGGCACCACCAGGATTGCGGTCGCGGCCGACCAGACGAGCAGTTGCGGCTTGCGGCCGACCCGGTCCGACAACGCGCCCATCGGGTATTGCAGGACGATGAACAACGCCGTCGCGATCGACAGGGCGAGGAACACGTCCCCGGCGTCCGCGCCGCGCTTGGACACCGCGAACGGCGTCAGCGCGCTGAAGAACGTGTAGTAGCACAGCGTCGACAGCATGGTGAACCCGATGAGCCGCCCCACCGCCCTGGGGTGCTCGCGCAGCGTCGTCAGCAGCGGCCTCCTCAGCCGCTGCGCCTTGGCCTTGTTGTGCTCGAACTGCTCGGTCTCCTCCATGCTGCGCCGCAGCCACAGGCCGACCAGGCCCAGCACGCCGCCGATCAGGAACGGGATGCGCCAGCCGTAGGACTCCAGTTGGGCCTTGTCCAACGCGCGGGCCAGCCAGAACCCGAGCAGCGACGCCACCAGCACCGCGGTGCCCGTGGAGATGTAGAAGAACGCCGAGTACCGCCCGCGCCGGTGCGGCGGCGCGATCTCCGCCAGGTACGCCGACGCGTTGGACACCTCACCGCCCAGCGACAGGCCCTGCGCGACCCGGGCGAGCAGCAACAGGACCGGAGCCAGCCACCCGACCTGCGCGTACGTCGGCAGCAGCCCGATCGCGACCGACCCGCCGGCCATCAGGACGATGGTCAGCAACATCGCCGTCCGCCGCCCCCGCAGGTCGGCGAACCGCCCGAGCAGGTACCCGCCGAGCGGCCGGAAGAAGAACGCGATCGCGTACGCCGCGAGCGTGTTGATCAACGCGAGCCGCGGGTTGTCCTTGGGGAACACCTGGGTGGCGAAGTAGATGGAGAAGGTCGCGTAGATGGTCCAGTCGTACCACTCGATGGCGTTGCCGATGCTCGCCGCGACGAGCTTGCGCAACGGCAGGCGGTGCTGGGTCTCGGTGCCGGTCTCCAGGGCGGCCATGGTGGGGACACAACCACAAACCGCCCAAAGCCGGTAGATCCTTCACCGAACCGGCCTCCCGCCCCGATCGGGGGCACGCAGTCGACCTCCGGCGAGGCCGAACGCCCGTCGACCACCGCCGAATCACCCCGAACCCTCCGTCTGCCGAACGGTTCGCCGCCGGAGCGGTTCGATGCCGAGTCCGCCACCCCCGTCAACGCTCCGGACGTGGTGGCCCACCGGCACCCGCACCGCGACCCCACCACTCTCGGTGCGGCACCACACGGCCGCTCGGCGTCAAGGCCGCTTGACGTGCCGAGGCTGCCGGGCGGTTCGGCACCGGGCGGTTCGGCATACCGAGAGCTTCGGTCGGTGCGGGCAGGTGACTTCGGGAGCCGTTGTCGGTCAGGCCCCGCCCGAGCGCCAGTCCGCGGCCAGCAGGCCGAACAGCAGGTCGTCGGTCCACTCTCCCTTCATCCACGTGCTCCGCACCCGGCGCCCCTCCTGCCGGAACCCGAGCCTGGTCAACAACCGCGCGGAGCGCACGTTGCGCGCGTCGCACTCCGCGGCCACCCGGTGCAGCCCGCGCACCTCGAACAGGTACGCCAGCACCCGCCGCACGGCCTCCGTCGCGTAGCCGCGCCCCTGGTGCGCGGTCGCCAGCGTGTACCCGAGGTCGGCCTGCATCCGGTTCTCGTGCAGCCCCACCCCGACGTCACCCACGAGCACCCCGTCCGCCTCGACCGCGAACTGGTACCAGCCCGGCGCGGTCGGGTCCGCCGCGCCCACCTCGCGCACGAACTCCTCGGCCTGCGCGAGCGAGAACGGAGCGTCCCACCCCTGGTACCTGGCCACGTCCGGGTCGGACCGGTACGCGGCGAACGCGGGCGCGTCGGCCGGCGTGAAAGGCCGCAGCACCAACCGTTCCGTCGTCAGTCTCACCGTGTCATCCTCGCCCCTTCCCCCTCACGCCGTCACCGCCAACGCGAACGGCAGCACCGCCGCCGCGCCCGCCCGCCGCAGCAGCCGCGCGGCGACCGTCATCGTCCAGCCGGTGTCGACCTGGTCGTCCACCAGCAGCACGGGACCGTCCACACCGGACAGATCCGGCACGTCGGTCGCCCGCACCAGGCCCGCCAACCGCTGCGCGCTGTTGGCCCGGCGCGCCGCCTCGCCCAGCCACACCTGCCCGAGCAGCGGCAGCCGGCCCACCTCGGCGATCCGCCGCCCGAAGCTGCCCACCAGCTCGGGCCTGGTCCGCGACCCAACCGTCACCACGCCCACCGGCCGCTCCGCCCAACCCCACGCGGACAGCACCTTCACGCACGCGGCGAACACCTCGTCGGGGATCGCCCGGTCGCCCTCCGCGAACAGCGACCGCAACCGGTTGCCCCAGCCGATGTCGGTCAGCCGCCCCAACGCCCGCCCCGTCGCCGCCAGCTCGCCCGGCGGGATCTTCCCGGACAGCGCCACACCCGCCGCCGCCATCCCGGTCGGCCACATCTTGCGCGGCTCCACCTCCACGCCCGGCCGCAGCAGCCGCTCCCGCGCCGCCGACGCCGCCGCGTCCGACACCTCCGCCGACGGCCGCTCCCCGGTGCAGTTGTCGCACCGGCCGCACGGCGCGGCGTGCGGGTCGTCCAACTGCCGCAGCAGGAACTCCATCCGGCAGCCGTCGGTGGCCAGGTAGTCCAGCACGGCCTGCCGCTCCACCCGCCGCGCCGCCTCGATCCGCTCGTACCGCTCGACGTCGTAGGACCACGGCTGCCCCGTCGACACCCAGCCGCCGCGCACCCGCCGCACGGCCCCGTCCACGTCGAGCACCTTCAACACCACTTCCAGCCGGGTGCGCGACAGCTCCACCACCGGCTCCAGCGCCGCCGTCGACATCGGCCGGTCCGCCGGCAACGCGTCGAGCACCTGCCGCACCACCCGTTCCGGCGGGAACGCCAGCGACGCGAAGTACGCCCAGATGTCCTTGTCCTCCGGGCCGGGCAGCAACAGCACCTCGGCGCGCTCCACCCCGCGCCCCGCGCGGCCGATCTGCTGGTAGTAGGCGATGGGGGAGGGCGGCGCGCCGAGGTGCACCACGAACCCCAGGTCCGGCTTGTCGAACCCCATGCCCAGCGCCGAGGTGGCCACCAGCGCCTTGACCCGGTTGGCCAGCAGGTCCTCCTCGGCCCGCTGCCGCTCCGCCGGGTCGGTGCGCCCCGAGTACGCCGCCACCCGGTAGCCGCGGTCCCGCAGGAACGCCGCCACGTCGTCGGCCGAGGCCACCGTGAGCGTGTAGACGATCCCGGAGCCGGGCAGCCGCTCCAGCCGCTCGGCCAGCCACCCCAGCCTGGCCTCGGCGGTCGGCAGCCGCACCGCCGACAGCCGCAGGCTCTCCCGGTCCAGCGGCCCGCGCAGCACCAGGGTGTCCGAGCCCGCGCCCAGGCCCAGCTGGTCGGCCACGTCCCGCACCACCCGGTTGTTCGCGGTGGCCGTGGTGGCGAGCACCGGCACGCCCGCCGGCAGCTCGGTCAGCAACGTCCGCAGCCGCCGGTAGTCCGGCCGGAAGTCGTGGCCCCAGTCGGAGATGCAGTGCGCCTCGTCCACCACCAGCAGCCCCGCCGCCGCGGTGAGCGACGGCAGCACCGAGTCCCGGAAGTCCGGGTTGTTCAGCCGCTCCGGCGACACCAGCAGCACGTCCACCTCGCCGGCCGCCACCCGGTCCTGCACGTCCTGCCACTCGTCGGTGTTGGCCGAGTTGATGGTCGCCGCGTGCACGCCCGCCCGCGCGGCCGCGTCGACCTGGTTGCGCATCAACGCCAGCAACGGCGACACGATCACCGTCGGCCCCTCGCCCAGGGACCGCAGCAACGCCGTGGCGATGAAGTACACGGCGGACTTGCCCCACCCCGTGCGCTGCACCACCAGCGCCCGCCGCCGCTCGGACACCAGGGCGTGGATCGCCGTCCACTGGTCGTCGCGCAGGACCGCCCGAGGGCCCGCCAAAGCCCTCAGCCGTTCCTCGGCCAGTTCGCGGAGTGCGCTGTCGTCCATGCGGCACACCATGGCAGAAGGCACCGACAGAACGGACACCTGTGCGAGCTGCCTTCGTCGGGCTTCACCCGAAGTGGTGACGAGTCCGTTCTGCGGGAACCTCGGCGACAGCCACCACCGGGTGACCGTAGGCTGGACGACGTGACTGATGACCTGCGCGAACAGGTGCACGCCGCGGCCCGGCGCGCCCGTGTCGCCGCCAACGAGCTCGTCCTCGCCACCCGTGAGCGCAAGGACGCCGCACTGCACGAGATGGCCACCGCCCTGCGCACCCGCGCCACCGAGGTGCTGGAGGCCAACGCCAAGGACCTGGAGGCGGGCCGCGCGTCGGGCCTGGCCCAGAACCTGCTGGACCGCCTCGCGCTGACCGAGGCGCGCGTCGACGCCGTCGCCGGCGGCCTGGAGACCGTCGCCGGCCTCGCGGACCCGATCGGCGAGGTGCTGCGCGGCTCGATCCTGCCGAACGGCCTGGAGCTCAAGCAGGTCCGCGTCCCGATGGGCGTGGTCGGCATGGTCTACGAAGCCCGCCCGAACGTCACCGTGGACGCGGCCGGCCTGGCGCTGAAGTCGGGCAACGCGGCCCTGCTGCGCGGCTCGTCCAGCGCCGAGCACTCGAACACCGCGCTCGTCGCGATCCTGCGCGACGCCCTGGAGTCCGTCGGCCTGCCCGCCGACGCCGTGCAGCTCCTGCCGTGCCACGACCGCGCGTCCGTCACGCACCTGATCACCGCTCGTGGCCTGGTCGACCTGGTCATCCCGCGCGGCGGCGCGGGCCTGATCAACGCCGTCGTGCAGCAGGCCACCGTGCCGACCATCGAGACCGGCGTGGGCAACGTGCACGTCTACGTGGACGCGAGCGCCGACCTCGACATGGCGCAGCGGATCGTCCTCAACTCCAAGACCCGCCGCACGAGCGTCTGCAACGCGGCGGAGTCGCTGCTGGTGCACGCCGCCGTCGCGGACGAGTTCGTGCCCCGCATCACCGACGCCCTGAACGCGCAGAACGTCACGATCCACGGCGACGAGCGGTTCGCCGCCGACCCCCGGGTGCGGGCCGCGACCGACGAGGACTGGGACACCGAGTACCTGTCCCTGGACATCGCCGCCCGCGTCGTGGGCTCGATCGACGAGGCCATCGAGCACATCGCCGCGCACGGCTCGGGCCACACCGAGGCCATCGTGACCGGCGACCTCAACGCGGCCCGGCGGTTCACCGCGCGGGTCGACGCGGCGGCGGTCATGGTCAACGCGTCCACCGCGTTCACCGACGGCGGCGAGTTCGGCATGGGCGCGGAGATCGGCATCTCGACCCAGAAGCTGCACGCCCGCGGCCCGATGGGGCTGACCGAGCTGACCTCGTCGAAGTGGGTGGTCTGGGGCGAGGGGCACGTCCGGCCGGCCTCGTGAGCAGACCCCGGGACGCCGCCGCGACCAAGGCGGCGCTGCTGGAGGCCGCCACGAGGCTGTTCGGCGAGCGCGGGTTCGACCACACCACGGTGCGCGACATCGCGAACCTGGCGGGCGTGAACCAGGCCCTGCTGTTCCGCTACTTCGGCAGCAAGGACGCCCTGTTCGCGGCCGTGCTGGCCACGCGGAGCCGTGAGCTGCTGGAGGACTCGCCCGCCGAGCACCTGCTCCGCAACGTGCTGCTGCGGATGATGGACGAGCCGCGGCGCGAGGACCACCCGCTGTACGCGGCGTTGCGGTCCTCGCACCACGACTCGGCGGCCGAGGTGGTGCGGCGGCGACTCGGGGAGGACTACGCGCGCGTCCTGTCGTCCCTCACGGACGCGGAGGACGCGGAGCTGCGCGCGGACCTGGTGCTGGCGTGGGTCGTCGGCATCGGCGTGCTGCGCAGCGTGTTCGGCAAGGAGCCGCTCGCGGCCGCCGACGGCGCCAAGGTGGCCGCCCTGGTGACGCGGGCGGCGTCCGTCCTCCTGGAGCACATCGAACCGGTTGACGGTCAGTGACGAGCTGCCTACTGTCGGATGTAAGCGAATGCTTACATGGGGGTTTATCCGATGGAGACCAGGTCCTACCCGTTCGCCGAGATGGACGACCTCGAACTCAACCCGGCGTACCTGGAGCTGCTGCGCGACGAGCCGGTGTCGAGGGTCCGGCTGCCCTACGGGGGCGAGGGGTGGCTGGCCACCCGCTACGACGACGTGAAGACGGTGCTGGCCGACCCGAGGTTCAGCCGGGCGGCGGTCATGGAGCCGGGCGCGGACGTGCCGCGCACGCTGCCCACCATGCCGACCGAGACGAACATCCTGAGCATGGACCCGCCGGACCACACGCGGCTGCGCAAGCTGGTCGCGAAGGCGTTCACCGCGCGGCGCACGGAGCAGTTGCGCGAGCGGGCCCAGGGCATCGTGGACGGCCTGCTGGACGGGATGGAGGAGCAGGGCCCGCCCGCCGACCTGGTGGAAGCGCTGGCCATGCCCCTGCCCATCACGATCATCTGCGAGATGCTGGGCGTGCCGTTCGACGACCGCCGCGACTTCCGGGCCTGGTCGGAGGCCGCGGTGGCGATCACCGCGTTCAGCCACGAGGAGATCCTGGCGGCCGGCCAGTCGCTGCGGACCTACATCGCCGGGCTGGTCGGGCGCAAGCGCGCCGAACCCGCCGACGACATGCTGTCCGTGCTGGTCGCGGCACGGGACAACGAGGACCGGCTCACGGAGGAGGAGCTGGTGTCGTTCGGCGTGACGCTGCTGGTCGCGGGCCACGAGACCACCGCGAACCAGATCGGCAACTTCGTCTACCAGCTGCTGCGCCGGCCCGAGCGGCTCGGCGAGCTGCGCGCCGACCCGTCGCTGATCCCCGCCGCGGTCGAGGAGCTGCTGCGGATCACCCCGCTGGGCGGTTCGGCGGGGTTCCCGCGGATCGCGACGGCCGAGGTCGAGCTGTCCGGCGTGACGATCAAGCCCGGCGAGGCGGTGTTCGTCAACAACGTCACGGCCAACCGCGACCCGTCGGTGTTCGAGAACCCGCACGAGGTCGACTTCCACCGGGCGCACAACCCGCACCTCATGTTCGGCCACGGCGTGCACCACTGCATCGGCGCGCCCCTGGCGCGGATGGAGCTGCAGGTCGCGATCGGCACCCTGCTCAAGCGGTTCCCGGGGCTCCGGCTGGACGGCGAGGTGGCGTTCAAGAAGGGCCGGCTGATCCGCGGCCCGCTGGCGCTGCCGGTGAGCTGGTGAGCGGCATGGGCGAGTGGAAGGTCGAGGTCGACCGGGGCGCGTGCATCGGCACCGGGATGTGCACGTCGATCGCGCCGGCGCACTTCCGGCTCGACGGCTCCACGTCCACGCCGGTCGGCGCGGTCGGGGTTCCCGCCCACCCGGGGGGGGTCGCGGGCCAGTCGTGGCCCCTTGGTGGG